>NZ_NIZW01000013.1 GCF_002727185.1 Rhodopirellula bahusiensis | reverse complement strand
CCGCCTTGCCTGACATATCCCACTCCGTGAAGATGCGAAAGACAAGCAGTTTCCATCGCCGGCAAGCTTCACGCCAGATCAAATCGTTCCGAAAGCACTAGCTCAATCGCGACGTGGGGGCGAGATATAGCAATGCAAGCTGGCCGAGATCTACCTGGGGCAAGCAGGATTCGAATGAACTTCTACCGCAACATCAGTTCGCCAAAGCAACGCAACTGACAACCGCAGTGGACACGCCGGAAACTCCGGTTGACGCTGCGGCTTCTCTAGTTGTGTTTCGAAATCCGGCTCCGAAAAACAACCAGCTTCCGCTCGCGTCGTCGTACGCTTTGATTGCCCGCGTATATCTATGCCAAACAACGCCACCTGGTTCAGACGACATCATGGCGATGCTTGGAATGGTTCTGATCGGCATCCTACCTGCATCAGAGTCTTCGAAAGTGAATCCGGGTTCGGAAATCATTTCGGGAAAGTTCTTCGTTTGGAGCCAAACCGTTTTTCGAACCGTCGGAGGGAACTCTTACTGGAGGAAAAAGCCGATGCTGCCGGCATTGATTACCAGCCCGACGTCCCAAACCAATGAGGCGAACGACGCCTCAGAAAGGACGGTCTATTTCATCGACGAGTTAGGACCTGACATGTATGACGAGCACAACTCGCCGCCCAGCCAGCTTCTGACGGACGACGATGAAAAGAACTATGTCGTCGGGGTCATTTGCACCATGCTGGTTTTGCTGCTGCTGCCAGCGGCGATGATGTTTGTCTATCTGATCTTTTCCCCTGACGCATTCACCAACGGAATGACCGTGCTTCCTGATCTGCCATAGGTCGTATTCCCGCTCCATTTCTCGCCCAAGAGACCCCTCACACTGCTTGCATGAATCACATCGAAACTAGACTTCCGCTACCGATTCAACCCATTGATCGGTGGCTGCGTCCGTTTGCACGCTTCTTACACATCGAGGCGACCAGCGGGCTGGTGCTGATTTTGTGTACGGTGGTCGCCCTTGTCGCGGCGAACTCCTCTTGGGCGGAGAGCTATCTGGCGTTTTGGCATACCGATCTGACGATTGCCATTGGGGACATCGTCTTTCACCACTCCCTGCACCATGTCATCAATGACGGTTTGATGGCGGTGTTCTTCTTTGTGATCGGTTTGGAAGTCAAACGGGAGCTTGCTCATGGTTCCCTTTCGGATCTGAAGCAGGCAACTCTGCCCATCGCCGCTGCAATCGGTGGAATGATTGTGCCGGCCACGCTGTATCTTTCAATGCAATACGGCCAACCTGGAATGCAAGGGTGGGGCATTCCGATGGCGACAGACATCGCATTTGTCGTTGGCTGTTTGGCGATCCTCGGTTCTCGCGTACCACACAGCCTTCGAGTGCTCTTGCTATCCCTCGCCATTGTCGATGACATCGGTGCAATTCTGGTGATCGCAGTTGGCTACACCGAGTCGCTGGACGGCCGCTATTTGTTCCTCGCTGCGGCTGCCGTCGGCGTGGTGCATCTGCTTTCGCGAATTGGAGTGCGTCGCTTTCCGCCGTATGTGATTGTCGGAATTCTTGCATGGATTGCACTTCACGAATCCGGCATTCACGCGACTCTGATCGGCGTGATTCTAGGGCTGATGACGCCTGCCACACCCACTTTGGTTCCCGAACGTTTTCGTGAGTACTTGCACGAGAAGGAGCACGAATTCCAACCCAAGAAGTGGCGTCGCCGGTTGCACCGCGCCGAGGTGGTTCGAGAAGTCCAGCAACTCACTCGAGAAACGGTCTCGCCGCTGGAGTACTTGGAGTCATCGCTGCATCCATGGACCGCGTATGTGATCATGCCGGTCTTTGCGCTCGCGAATGCGGGAGTGTTGATTGAACCAGCAAACCTGGGCGACTCGGTTGCTATCGCGGTCGTGATCGGTTTGGTCGTCGGAAAACCACTTGGGATCGTGCTGTTCAGTTGGTTGGTGATTCGATTGGGCGTGGCACGTTTACCGAGCGGACTGAACTGGCCCATTTTGATATCGGGTAGCTTTCTCGCTGGGATCGGATTTACGATGGCATTGTTCATCGACGGCTTGGCGTTCGGAGCCGATGGACTTGATACTGCCAAGACGGGTGTATTGGTCGGGTCCGCCATCAGTGCGATCGCTGGAATGGGCCTGCTCTTGTGGACTCTGCCAAAGCCCATTCGCGAATGAGTGAAGTTGGCGTCTCGCAAGATGATTTGAAATGGCGGAACGCTGCGATCGCAGGATCAATCTGCGGTCGCAGCGTTCCTACCGAAGGTCAAAGATTTAGAATGTCAACGAACGAAGCAGGATCGCAACCAAGAACAACAGCAAGAGAACGGTTTGTCCAAACAGGTAAACCGTTGGTGACTCGCAATTGGGTGCAACCAAACTCGTTTTGGTGACAACAATTTCTTCGTGGGGGTTTCGCATCAACATGGTTTCGATTCCAAGAATGAGAGAAGGCATTGCCCCGTCCGTGGTATCAACCTATTTCATTGCAAGCGTGATGCCGTCGCCTGGTATTCTGTGATTTTGTATGGAAACACCGTGTATTCGCTTCAGAATGCTCTGCTTGCGATTCATCGATCCTTCCAATGCGTCAATCAACGTTTCCTCGCGTCAACCTTTCGCGACGCTTCTTCCTCCTTTTGTCGAGGCAATCCTTTGAGGTCATTCACTCGCACGCTCGCGTTTGCAGGCGCCATGACGCTGGGTTGGTTGCTGACTTCTGAGTTGGCAGTCAGTCAGACAAAGTCAATCGATCAGACAAAGTCAATCGATGCTCCAGCGAAAAATGCGACGACGGTCCGCACGTCGAATGATGAGTCTTCGCGTGATCATTCGAAAACGACGCTGGTTGAAGCGAGAACCCGTGCGGCCATCCTGCACGAGACTTTGCACGGAGCTCTCCAGGTCATGCACCGCGACTTCTTCCGCGAAGACGAAGGGCTCAGCATCCCGTCTCGTTCCCTGGAAGATGTGTTTGCGGAGCTCGAGAAGAGCCACGGGATTCAATTGCGATGGATCGCGGTCGATTTGAAAGCGATGAATATCGACAATGAACCCGAGAAAGGCTTTGAAAAGCGAGCGGTGAAATCGCTGAAGACTGGCAAGCCGAGTTTCGATGAGACCGAGAAAGACGTCTACCGTTTCGCGGGAAGAATCCGATTGTCAGCGACCTGCCTCAGTTGCCACGCTTCGCGCCGATCCAGCAATGACGATCGGGCGGCCGCTTTGGTGATTAGCATCCCGCTATCTCAGGATCCTAGTGATCCGTGATTGTTGAACGAACATCGACGCTGAAAACGCGATCGAATCTTGGCATGTCTGATAGCGGCTATTGCGACATTGGTCGCGATGCCAGGTGTTGAGATCGATCGGCTGAACTTACTCGCCAGAAGTGTCAAGTCGCTCAAGCAGAGCTGACTCCGGTTTGCACATTGTCAGGACTTAGCCTTTCGTCCGTCGGGTTGGCATCCGTTGCCCACACTCCCATTCCCGTGCAATCGACTTCACCGCGGATGGTCGCGAAAGCTACGTCGGCTGCATCTCGCCCGGTTCCGATTCGAACCAAGCCTCCGACCGGTGCCAAACGAGTGGCATCAAAGAGGAACCAACGTCCGTCCAAGTAGGCTTCCATGAAACCGTGGAAGTCCGGCGGGACCAGGTTGACCGCGTACCCGGATACATACCGGGCAGGGATTCCCAACGCACGGCACAAGCTGATTGCGACGTGTGCATAATCTCGGCACACGCCCGCACGTTGCAACAAGACATCGCAAGCGGTCGTCGTGAAATTGGTGCTGCCGGGGATGTAGGACAGTTGCTCGAACGTCCAATTGCAAATTGCTGTGACGCGTGAATATCCGGGAACGAGGTGTCCGAACTCGTCGATGGCAAAGCGGTAGAGCTTGTCAGATTCGCAATATCGGCTCGGGTTGAGATACGAAAGAATGTCGCCGGGCAGCTTTTCGTAATCGGTTTCCATCAAGTCATTCGAGTCAACGGATTCGGTCTGCAAACCCACGGTCGCCGCGTAGCGAATCTGCAGTTCTCCCGGAGGAGCGTTCAATCGAACGACCCGGTTGCCGAGTGGGCTGACGTCGCATTCTTCGACCGGTGAAAACGGCAGTACCTCGAGCGACTCTGAAGTCACGATTTGGTGCGGATTCTTGGCGACAGAACAGTTCAACAGGAAGATCGAGGGCGACTTCACGAGGTAGTTCAGTTGGCACCCGACATGGACGGTGTTCATTTCAGATCTTCAACGATGTTGAGAGACATGCGGAAACGCCTTCTATCGTACGAGGTGGACGAGACCGGCGAAGGAAGAATCCACCACGGATTTTTGGGATTCGCCCGGGCGGATGGTGTCAATCGATCGCAAGGGGCCGGTCCTGTTCAGCCGGGCTCTCGGATGACGGTTTCGCCCGCACTAACGAACCCTGATGCCACGAGGTTCTTCTCGCGACTTGGTCGTCGAATGGCGGTCCGGCCATTCAAACATGCATTTTCCTGACACAACCGCAGTGGTTCACGCCCCGGAGGAACATGTTTCCTCTGATTTCCAGATCCCATTTGGACCGAGTGGTCAAAACGAAGGCAAGACGATGACTGATTTTCAAACACACACGATCAATTCCGCTCCGGAAGCGAGCAAACCACAGCTGGAACACAGCCAGAAGACATACGGATTTGTTCCGAATCTGCACGCCGCGATGGCGGAGTCGCCTGCGTTGTTGGAAGCCTATCGAACGATCGCGGGGATCTTTGATACGAAGACCAATCTGAATGCGACCGAGCGTCAGATCATCGCGATGACCAACAACCGGCTGAATGGATGCGAATACTGCATGGCCGCCCACACGTCGATCATGCAGTCGCTCAAGGTACCGGCCGACGTGATCGAGTCCTTGCGAACGGGCACACCGATCGCCGATCCAAAGCTCGAAGCACTTCGCGTCTTCGCCGAAAAGGTCAACGTTCAACGTGGTTGGATGGAAGACGGAGACATCGAAGCGGTGTTGGCGGTGGGCTACACAAACGCAACTGTTTTCGAGGTGATCGTGGGGACGGCCTACAAAGTGCTCTCGAACTACACCAATCACATCGCGGAAACGCCACTTGATGATGCCTTTTCAAAAAACGAATGGCACGCCGAAGCGTAGTTTGTGCGGTAGCACAGCAGACGGAAGATGCAACGCAAACAAGGCTGGCGCTATCAAGTGCCGCCGATCAAGCAAATTTGACAAAACAAACACGGAAAAGAGTTTCGAGATGAATTTTGAAGTGAAAGACAAAGTCGTGCTGGTCACCGGAGCAAACCGCGGCATCGGCAAAGTGATTTTGGAAGAAGCCTTGAAACGCGGTGCGTCCAAAGTGTACGCCGCCGTCCGCAACACCGACTCGGCTGACTCCCTTGTGAAGGAGCACGGCGACCGCGTTGTCCCAGTCCGAGTGGACTTGGAGGATCCGGCATCCATCACCTCCGCCGCGAATGTTGCAACCGACGTGGACCTCGTCATCAACAACGCTGGCGTCCTGAAGGTCAAGAACTCGCTGGATGACGACGCGATCGAAGCGCTGCAATTCGAAATGAACGTGAATGTCTACGGTCTGATTCGAATGGTCCAAGCGTTTGCTCCCGTGTTGAAAGCAAACGGCGGAGGCGCGATCGCTCAACTGAACAGTGTGGCGTCGGTCAAAACGTTCGGAGACCTCACCACCTACTGCGCGTCGAAATCGGCCAGCTATTCAGTGACACAAGGGTTGCGTGAAACTTTGCGAGACCAAGGCACACAGGTTGTCAGTGTTCATCCCGGTCCAATCGCGACTGACATGGGCCAAAACGCTGGCTTCGAAGACATCGCCGCCTCGCCGGAATTGGTCGCCACCGCAATCTTTGATGCACTCGCGGAAGGACGCTTCCATGCTTGGCCCGATCCGATGGCACAGCAAATCGGGGAAGCCTACCAAAGCTTTGCGGAAAATGTGGTGGAAGCAGACATGCAAGAGGGCGTGGCCTGAGCCACGTCCATTTGTGACTTGATGTCAGCAACTCAGGCATGCTTCGTGCGCATGCCCTGCATGCTCACTTCCTGCGGGAGGCCTCCAGTTCATCTGGCTGGATCTCGCCGTCACCGCTCGTGTCGATTTTTTGAAACATCCGCTCCGCATTCGAGATCGCTTCCTTCTTCGAAACGATCCCGTCATTGTCGCGGTCAATCTCTTTGGCGTGTCCCTTTAGAAATCCCGCCATTGCACTACGCGAACCGCCACGGCCAGAAAGTTCTGACTGGGTGAGTTGTTCATCGTTGTCGGTATCGTATCCAGCGAACGCTTTGGTCGCTTCGCCAACAATCTCATCTCGACTGATGATGTTGTTGTGATCCAAATCGATCTCATCCGCGTGCACGAGAATCCAAGGCTGGCGAGGCCCATCGCCAGGTTGCGGGCCACGTGGCCCACCTGCATTTCGCGGATTCGCGTCAGCAGACGGACGCATTGAATCGGGCCGGCCTCCTCGACCGGAACGGCGCCCCTCACGAGACTGGCCGTTCCCGCCTCGGCGTTGCCCGCTTGGTTCATTGCGGCGAGGTGGTTCTGCGTCGCGACGACCTTCGCCACCGCCCCGTTGTCTTGGCGTGTAGTGTTCTGTTTCAGTTCCTTGAGGAGTCACGAACTGGAACGTCGCCGAGCCGTCCTTCGCAACGGTGTACTCCACCGAACGAGGCTTTCCATACACTTCGTATCGCACGATGTAGCTATCCTGCGCGGGTTGCTCAAAACCGGTGATCTTGGCTCCTTTCAACCCTCTCAACGCTGGACGGACGCCTTGAGCACGGGGCTGCGGATCAACTTGGCCATCGCGTTCCACCACTTCGCCATAGAATCCGCCGTTCAAATAGGGAAACGTCGTCGTGGCGTGATAGTGGTACTTGCCGTCAGGACCTTTGTGCCCGTTCAAGTGATCCAGATCAGTTGGTGGCATGCCATTCGGATCGTTGTAGCCGTAGATCGGATAGCCATCGAGCGCGACGGCAACAGGATTCCCCACGCCCACAATCTTTTCCAGGTGCACGGGAGCGATGTGGTAATGGTAGTCGTCAGCCCGTCCGCAATGGCCGCCCCATTGATCCAACTCGCCGGCCTTTAGCGTGTCAGTCTTGCCATCGTTTTTGATTGGATTAAATATCGGGACGCCGTTGGCGGCGAGCGCGATCGCACCTCGAAAGAAGTTGTCCTTCGTGAGCATTGGCCTCTTGGCCGGCACGGGATGCAGCGGAATGCTCCATGCGTTGTTGCCGGTGTACTTTTGCGGCAACGGGACTTGTTGCTGCCAAGCGGTGATACCGACCATCATCGAGTGGTCAGGCATGCCGTTGGATTCCACAAAGAGATGGTCCCGGTCATGGCGAATGGCGAGCTTGTTTCGAAAGGGTTCAAAAACGCTGGCAATCGCCGGACGCTCCAACTGCGTCTCATCACGCTGGACTACCAAAGTGGTCCGAGGAGGTCCCGTGTTGAGCCGAACGATCTCATGTTGCGTCTCGGGTGACGGAGCATGCGAGTGCCCATCATGAGCGCGCGTTGACGTGGCAATGAGAGTCGCAAACAGAATGGCAGGGATACAGAGAGAATGATTCATATGAGTTCAGTGAAATAGAAGAACGGGGGTGGGGAATTCGAGCCAGACACGCGATCATTGAATGCGACGACGCTGACCGGGCCGTGATCTCTCGGGGCCTCTATCTCCTTCCTGTCTGGCACGTCCGCGGGGGCCTCGGTTGAAACCGAATGTTCGGGAGTCCATTCCTGCTTCTTTGAATTCGATCGTGTATTCCTGCGTCAGGGCTTCGCACATGTCTTCGGTGCATCCGAAGTAGTGCATCGACAAATCGATCGACAAATCGATCGACGACAGCGGCCCGTCTGATTTCACCGTCACCCAGAATTGTCTTGGCTGTGTGTCTTTGTCGCCTGGCCCCTTGTTGGCACTCGCTTCCATCGGAGTGGCTTCCACGCCTTCCGGAAGGGTCAACGTGTACTTCATTGGTTCCGTCAGGTTGTTCCAATGCACGTTGTGGATTGGGTCGGGATAGAAACCGAGAAACAATTTTCCCGTGCCGGTTTGCAGCAATTCCGCATCCGCCTCCGCACGCAACTTGACATAGTAAGTTTGTTCGGGTGTCTTGGCCGTTTGAACGAGAATCGTCAGACCTTCTGGTCGGGCCACTCGAATTTCCGAATCGACGTTGAGGTTTTGACGACGGCGAGGCAATTGCGGCAAGTCGAGTTCGCTGGCGAGGGTCGGTTGTTCGATCTCTCCGACGAACTGACTCAGGGCTTCGCGAATGTCCGACCGCGTCGGTTTGTTGTGTGAAAACACAATCTTGCCTTCGGGCGAAACCAGATACACCGACCGCGATCCAGATTGCAACGCGTCTCGAATCGAGTTGTCGATCGAATCCGCGATCCAAGGGGCCTGCGTCCCAAGCATTTCGCGGGCTTCTTTCAGTTGCAACAATCGTTCGTTCTGGTTCTGTGCCTCCACATAGCCGCCCAGTTCAGGATGCCGGAGCGATTTGTAGACGTAGAAAAACTGAACGTCATCGGATGCATAGTCCTGGTTCGCTGCCTCGATTTCGGGATAGCTGCGATGAAATTCGGGACAGGTCAAACATCCCATCGCCAACAGCGTGTACTTGCCATCGCAGAGTTCTCGAAGGTTGACGGGTTTGCCGTCGGCCGTCAGAGCATTGACGTCAGGCAAAGGCGAGTTGCCAAGCACACCACCTTGATTGCTGCCGCCGTTGCCGCGTCTGCGCTCGCCGGATCGTTGGGCGTGCAACGGGTGCGAAAGCGCCATCGAGGAGAGGAAAATCAAAAGGAGCGAGAGTCGAATGGGCATGAGAAACTTTCGAGGAGAAATCAAAACTGGTCTTTTGAACGAATCTTCAGTTGCCGCGACCCCGCGGACGCTGTCCGCGATTTCCACCACCTCGACCGCCACCCTGCGGGACGACATCGGTCAATCCGCGAAAATCGGGACGTTGCTTTCCGTCCGGTGGAGACGGCACAACGGTTCGGAATAAGACCACGTTGTCCAACTTCACATCGCCCGACCAAATGAATTTGGCGCCCTCAAAGTCATGCTCGAAGAAGGGAGCTTTGGGGCCGACTTCTTCCTCCGTGAACTCCGTCGCGTTTGGCCACTCGCTGTCGTCGAAGTCGACCGCGTACCAATCATTCGGAATGGCAGTGCTTTCGATTCGTGGATTCTTGACGTCGCCGTTGATTGGCCCCCAAGAGATCTTTTTGGCCTTCCAAATTGCGTTGGTCACAGTGCCATCCCCAAGTTTCAAGATCAGGCCTCCGTCACCGATGCTGGTGTTGGCGTATTCCATTCCTGTCTTCGGATCAGCGTTGTCGATTCCCATCACCGCGATCGTCATGGGATACGCCGGAAGGACATCGACGGAAACGACGTTGTGAGGGACAAAGGGAATGGAATCGACCGCCACTAACTCACCATTGATGTAGAGTTTGAAAGAATTGTCAGCGTAAACATTGGCTCGGATCGTGTCGTCAATGCGTGGCTTGCGAGGTGGTGCTTGGGCGGCCGCAGGCAAGGCATGAACGAGGAGAATCGCTGCGAGGGCAAAGATTCGTTTCATAGAGGATCTTTCTTTTGCGGGAGGATTTCGAAACGTGGTCAATGGCTCAAGAGGTAGGAATAGGTGACGTCTCCGTTCCGACGATTGCCTCGTTCCGCGGCAGGCAAATAGGACCGGACATAGTCCACGCGAGCGGAGT
This sequence comes from Rhodopirellula bahusiensis, assembly GCF_002727185.1. Lineage (NCBI taxonomy): Bacteria > Pseudomonadati > Planctomycetota > Planctomycetia > Pirellulales > Pirellulaceae > Rhodopirellula > Rhodopirellula bahusiensis. The sequence goes on along the minus strand of NZ_NIZW01000013.1, from coordinate 216,681 downwards.
CACCCTGGACGCGAACGCGGATGTGCCCGCTGCTTCCCTGCACGTCGCCACTCAGGTACCCATATTCTTTGGCACTCTTGGTTCCTGATCTTGGATGCCCGGGCTGAGGCACCAATTGATAGACGATCCCGTCCAAGTCTTGTTTGATGAACATGTGGTCGTGGCCGTGAAAGACAACGTCAACACCATGTTCGACTAGCATCGCGTGAATTGGTTGCTCCCATCCTGGGCGGCGGAGAGCGAACTCGTCTTCGCCGGACGTTCCCTTGCCTCCCCATTCCCAAAACGGTGCGGCTTCTTTGCCACCGCGCTGGTTTCGATCGCTTCCGCCTACCAGATGGTGCAAGAACACGAATCGCACCTTCGCATTGCTTTGCTCCAGCGAAGCCTTGAGCCACCGGTATTGGTTTTCCCCAAGCGTCCAATTCCAATTGTCGCTGCTCCCACCGCGTGAGCGCCTGGTGGTATGGCGAAACGGGTCGAGCACAATGAACTGTGCGTCGCCCCAATGAAACTGGTAGTAGTTCTCCGGCAAGCCAACCGATCGCTCTTCATGCTCGTTGCCGGAATAAAAATCGTTCGGTGACGGATTCGGCAAGTATCGTTTTCGAGTGTTGGTTGCCCAAACGTTGGAGCCTCGGCTTCCTGATTCTCCATCATGGTTCCCGAGAGCAAAGTACAGCCCCGCGGAGTGACACAGTTGACCGAGGTAGAAACGTTGGGCGAGGTACTGCGGTTCTGACAACTCCGGTTTCACATATTTGCCCGTCATGAAGGTGTCACCGAGAGCGAAGTGAAAATCGGGCTGATCTGCCAACGCGTTTTGCAACGTTCTCAGGTAGACCTCGCCGCTCGTGTTTTCATCCAAGTGCGAATCAGCCTGAACCGTGAAGACAAACGAATCTCCTGAATCACGCTGCGTATGGAAAGTGAACTCGTCGCTCACTTTGCTGACTCCGGCCGCTTCGTAAACGACTTGATAGAAGTAGCGTGAATTCTTGGCCAGCGATTCGAGGACGAAGTCACATGGTTCGCCGGCACGCAAAGTGTGCTCCTCAGTTTGGTGGAGCAGATTCCCCGGTTGGTCACCGTAGACAACATGAGCTTGCACATCACCATGAAACAGGACTCGGATGGTGACACTGCTGTCGCTCAGTCGTCCCAAGATGATGTTGAAAGGATGATCTGGAATATTGTTGGCGGGAGGCGGTGACTGATAGCCACCGAGTCTGCTGCCGCCACGTCGTTCCCCTTGAGCGAAAGCAACGTTTGCCACTGCGATCAGGAACAACAGCAAACTGAGGTGGAAGCCGCGATGGAAACTCGATTCATTCATACTGGATTCTCTTGCTGGGTTCGTGATGCGCGGCGTGTGAAAAGTAGTCAAGAGGAAGCTGAGACTGGTCCTGCAGTTCCAACGTCACGGCAGCGGGGCCACCGCGAGCACGGGGAAGTCCGTCCAATCGCATTCTGTGAATCGTTCCATCATTCGGGGCGAACCAGAGAATGATTTCCCTCGGTCCACGAATCTCGTTCGACTTGCGAACGCCACGCAACTGAGTCAGCCCGTTGCCGCCGGTGGCGGTGGGCGGTTCTTCCAACAACTCCACGTCGTAGTCGCTCTGCAACTGTTCCAGATGAGAATGAAGATTGAGAAAGGGGATATCCTGTTGGTGCCCCGGGATCCCACCACGAAAACGACTGAGGTCACCACTGACGTGAACCGGTCCATCTTCGCGGAACGCCCAACTGACTTTCCCGTCACATCCCGACATTCGCTTCAAGCCCGATCGCAGCGAGACCGTCAGCACGTATTGATTGGCACCACGCACCGACAGCGTGGCACCGTCGACCTCTTCTTTCGGCCGCGAACGTCTGGGGGCCTGCCACCGGCGCCGTGAAAGTCTTCCGTTTGATTCCTGCTCGACGACGCTGACTTCGTAGGTGCGGTCCAAAGGTTTCTCGGCTGCTTGAAGCACCTTTTCGAGAGACGCGATGGCGGCGGATGCATCCTGGTGAGAGCCCAGGATCGCGAACATGATTGCAATCGATGCGGCCAACGTCACCGCGTACGTCAGAACCGCGAAACGCCTGCTTCGGCGCGGTTGGGGAGGTGGAGAGACGATAGGTTCATCGCTCGTCGTTTCTGCTTCAATCTGGCTCATCAGGCGTTCGAGACGTTGAGATTCCTGCTTCTCGTCGTGCCGTGCCAGATCGATCAACGCTCCGTGGACAAGGAGACTGTTGGCGAGCACCTCGCTGGATTCCTCTTCCGTGTTGATCTCGAATTCGCTGTGGGAGGAGTCCGATCCTTCATCGTCAAACCACTGCGTCATCCAATCATCAAGATGGCGATTCATACGGTCGCCTCCTTGATTCCCAACACGCCCTTTTTCTTCAGGCATTCGGCCAGGAAAGACCGTCCGCGTTGAAGGCGTTTTTTGCATGCCTCCACCGTGACATTCAAATTCTCCGCGACGGCGCGGGTGGGCAAGCCATCGAGGTAGCGACCTCGAATGACCTCCATCTGGTGTCCGGGCAACGCATCAACGCATTCCCTTAACGCGACCAGCTTTTCATCCCAGGTGTCACCGGCGAGAGCGTTGATTCGTTCGAATTGGCGGTCGACCGCGGACAGCACCGCTTCCTCCATCACGATGGGCACCCGCTTTTGCTTGCGATAGTGGGCCATCACGATTCGAGACGCGATCCCGCGTAGCCAAGGGCCAAAGGGCCGATCCAGATCGCATTCGTCCAGACGTCGCCAAGCGACAATCATCGACTCTTGAAACAAGTCGTCGATCACCGCTTCATCACGCACCAAACTGCGGAGATAGACCATCAGCATCCGCGAATTTTCGCGGGCCAAAATCTCGAACGCGAGTCGTGCTTTCTGGTCAGACAAATCAAGTGCTCCTGTGAAGTGAACACCGATACTGTCTGTTCAGGTTCGATTGGGGACAACATTTTGCCGTTTTTCCCAATCACGCCTCGTAAAAACGCCTCCACCTTCAAAACAACGCGAGGAAAAGCAAATCCCCGCGTTGTTTTCAGTCTGACTTGGCCAACTCGCTCAGTTCGTCCCCAAAGCGTTCAAAATGCTTGGCAATGGGGTGATCAGAATCGGGCAGCTCTCGTCATGGTGCGAATGACAAGCGAAGAATCCCTTGGGAAATTTGGGGCCAAATGAATCGGTGACCACCTCGATCCCATCGGTTTCTTCAGCGTTCTCGATGGAGAAACGATACGTGCTGCTGCCGCCAACCATCGGAAGAACGTGGAAGGTGTTGGATCCTTGATCCGAGACGGTCAGGTACCGGATTTGATTGTCGTCGTAGCTCAATGCCACGCCTTCCAAATCACCTTGAATTCCATTGTCGCCGATCTGCAAAATCAACGTGCCTTCGGGCTGTCCCGTGGGTTCCGCCTCAAATCGCCAGACGCCTTCGGTTTCGGTTGCGACGTAAACCAAGCCGAGTTGGTCATCAGCGACGGCGCCTTCCGACATTCCAACATCCAAGTGACGAACCTTTTTGCCAGTGTAAAACCCGTTCACCGTTTCGCTGAGTTCGATCTGTTCACAACCGTCTTCTTTGGACGTTGTGAAAAAGTACAGACGATCATCGACCGCTGAACGGTAGAGGCAACCACCGTAGTTGGGCCCCGTTGCGATCCCGCCTTGGTCGATCGCCACCAACTCTCGCGTTTCATGGTCGACGCGGAAGAGACGAAGTTTGAAACCGTCTTCGCGTTGATTGACGGCCACCAAGTCAATTTGCTCGCCTTGGAAAGGGACGTCGTAGCGCAAATCGACGTTTCCTGGTTTGGAAACTTCGATCGACTGAGTCAGCTTGCCTTCCAAGTCGTAGACAAACAAACGGTTGGCCGATTTGTCCGAGGCGATGATCACGCTGTGTTCCGGAGATTGCTTGTCTCTCCAAACACACAAGTCGTCCTGATCCTTCGCTTCTGGGTTGGTCAAGCGAAGACTCGAGGTGACGACCGGGACTTGATCCGCGTTGCGTTTGACTGGTTCCGCTTCCGCAACATCGGCTTCTGGACGCACTCGTTCGGGTGTGTCAGGAACGTTTTCGACCAACTGGTTTGGCTTGCCTTCGCGTTTCGTCAACGTGAAACCATCGTAAGGACGACCAACGGCGGTGCGAGCAACGTAGCGAAGCTCATCGCCATCCACGGTGATGATTTGATAGAGCTGCGTGTCTTCCGCGACTCGCTGCATGTAAGGTTCGCGTCCGAGTTCGTACATTTTTGGACCGCTGACGGAAACCACATACACGGTTCCTGCGATCTCGCTTTGAGCACGAATACCAGACGGCACGTTCTTCTCGCTGCCGTGGGCCATCAACCCCGTTCGAGCGTAGGTGTGATCGTGGCCATTGAGAACCAAGTCAACTTTGTACTTGTCAAAGAGTGGCTGCCATAGGTCCCGAAGCTCACTGTTGTCGCGGCCTCGTTTAGAGGAATAGATTGGGTGATGGAAGGTGACCACGGTCCAGTTCTGCGGGTTGTCTTGCAACACCTTCTCCAACCAGACCGCTTGGCTTTCGACATCATTGTTGGAATCCAGGCCGATGAATCGCACCCCTTGGTAGTCCATCCAGTACACGGATTCGCGAGAGCTTTCCGGACCGTTGCTTGGAAATTCGAACACTCGCTCCCAGTGGTTGGTCAGACGACGAGTCACCTCGCCTGTTTCTTCATTGGCGATCTTGGACTGCTCGTGGTTACCAGGAACGGCCACACACGGTGTGCTGCGGGGGATGAACCCCTGAGCGTAAAACCATTCGCCCCATTCAGCGTCACTGTCAGCTCGGTTGACCAAGTCACCTGCATGCAAAAGAAAAGCAGCACGCGGTGCATCCGAGTAGGCCTGACGAACCAGTCGTGACCAGTGCGATTTCAGATCGTTTTGGGCGTCGCCGACATAGACGAAGCTGAACGGATCGGCTTGGTCACTCGCGGTGATGAAGTGAGCCCATTCGCTCCAGTTGACACCATCGCCAACGCGGTACACGTACTTTGTGTTGGGGACCAAACCACTCAGCGTGACACTGTGATATTTCGCGAGGCCCAAGTTTGTTTCCAGAGTTTCGGACTTCGCAGCCTTTTCTTGTGTGTGATTCACAAACAGCGGACCGTCTTCGGCTGTTGCGAATTCCACGATCGCCGTTTCAACCGATGTGTCGGTTCGCCAAGTAACCGACTGCGTCGTCGTGGGATCTTCCGCCCACGTCAGAACAATCCGGTCAGGAACGGCTGTGGGAGCGTACGTGATCCCGGCAGGGACTTTGACCGGAGTCTCATGAGTGTGATTCTCATCATCGTGTGCCCAGGTGGTCGGACCAACCAGGGTGCAAGCAGCGTTCAAGGTGAAAGCAAGGAACGCGATGCCGCATTTCTTCCAATAGGTCATTCTTTTTCCTTCGAAAACGTCACGGGGAATGGTAGGTGGGGCGATCATTCGTTTGATCGAGAGCAAGGAAGCGGGGCCAAAGCATGGAATTCAGTTTCCAGCGACGGAATCAACACGCTGAGAGACTGCAATCGCAGCCGAACGATCAGGGGAAGTTGCCCCTGAATTCGGAACAGGTCGTTGTGGGATTCTCAATGCCATCATCTGGGGTGGGAGATCCAAATCCAATTGGCTTTCCCATTGTTCCAGCGGAACCTTCCAAGCCAAATGCCGATACGGTTCGTGAAGATCCACAATCCAGTCTGGATAGCGCAAGTCACGAGGTTGCTTCGTCAAATCAACAGACGGATCGATGATCGGCTGTGGCTTTCGTCCATTGAGAGAAACCAAGGCCAGGGCGCGAAGTTCGACGTTCGGATGCCCTTTGGTCGCCAAGTCATCCGCGATGAACAAGCACAACTGGTGAATCATTCGTGGGTCGCGTCCAACCACCGCGAGTTGTCGCTGGGTCAAATAGGGACGCAAGTCAATGACTCCCGACCGACCAGACTCTGGATCCGTCGCGTAGACGCGAACGCCACTCACTTTCGCGCGAAGCAGCATGTGCCACGAGAAGTGATGTGAATACTCGGACCAGCTTGGATTACCGGGAAGCACGAACACTCGCAGCGGAACGATTGTTTGAACGCCAATCCAAAGCAGCACACATGAGACCACGGCACGCTGCGGCAATGAGAACCGAGTCGTCAAAGGCGTCTCAGCAAACTCCGGACGATTGCTCCATCCGAAACGATGGAGGAGCTGCCGGGGCCATCCCGGATCAAAGTAGACCGTCGTCGCCGCGATCATCAACCAAGGGAAAATTCCGATGTTCCACAAGTTGTGATTGCTGATGTGAAACGCACAGGTCAGGACGAAACCCAACAACCGTGTCTTGCGGAACAGCAAGAGCGGAACAATCGCGAGGTCAAACAAAAGGCCTCCCCAGCAGACAAGCTGAACGAGATATTCCTGATCAAACGGGAATTTGGAAATCCACGGATGGTCTGTCATGTACGAAAGCGTCGTTCGCATTGGCTGACCTCGCAACCAATCGGCATTGAGCTTCGCGATCCCACCAAAAAAGTAGGGGACTCCGATTTGAAAACGCAACAACCACAGGCACCACGCCGGTGCGGTGTCACTGCGTTGACTTGGATTTCGCCAAGCATCGACTGAGAACGCTCTTCCCGCCGGAAAGAACGGCATCATCAAACTAAGAAGTGTGCAGAGGTAGTAGTGGTTCAGGTAGTACGCTTTGTCGATCAAGAACCAGTACAACATTCCCACTGCGAAAAGGGTTGTGACCAGGCGATACCACAGTCCCATGGCGATGCAGATTGCGAGCCCCGCAAACGCGATGTACAGAAGCGACATTCCTTCGACCGCCACCCCGCCGATCGCAACGCTGAGGTCGATCGGTTTCACCCAATCAAAACCGTAGTACGTGAAGTGGTAGGCAGGCAGAGTGTAGTTGTTGTAAGGGATGCCGTTGCGAACACCGCTGATTGCCCACCAGCACATCACAACGCCAAAAGCGATGCGAAAAACCACCAAGAAGTCGATGGGGACGGCTTGCAACAGTCGGTTGCTGATTCGGTTGAATGCCGAACCTGTTTCTTGTGTCATGAAGGATCAGTTGATATTTCAGAGAAAGACTTCGATGGGCACGCCCGCTGCTTTCACAACGGAACGCAGCCCATACGGAACACCAGTTGATGCCAGGCAAAAGTCACAACCATTCACCTCGAACAATGAATGGCACGTTCCAATGGCGACATCCATTCAAGGATTATTCGTCGTCATCATCATCGTCGTCTTCATCCGCTTCGAGTTGTTCTGCTCGAGCGTCTTGTCGGGTCTTCTTTGGCAGGTCAATCTCAAATGTGTTTTCCGGTCCACTGGTGACCTCGACCTCCATGATCATCCGGTCAGCATTCATGGCACAGTCACAACCTGGTCCGCTGCCTTTGCCAACCTTGATGATGTGAGGGCCAACGACCGCACCATCGCCGTTCCCATAGGTTGATACAGTGAATTCACCTTGTGGGTTGATCACGCCAAGGCCAATCTTTCCCACCACGGCATCGTCACCGACTTGCTTGGGTTGAAAGTAGACAATGCCGCCACCAACGGTCTCGCCGTTGCATTTCACGACGCCTGTCACGGGCGCGACCGGGAATCCGTCGTCACCACATCCTGGCAACAGCGTGGTCGCCAAGCAAAGAACGACAAACAACGTTCTTGGTGAAATCATGTTTGAATAGTCTGAAAGGTTCATTGGAATATTTGGACGGTTGGATAGAAAGTTCAGTCGAAAGAATCGTGTGGATTGGTCGTTCGACGACCAAAGATGGAACTCCCTCCCCGCACACAAGTCGGGGAGAGAGTTACCGAGATTTCATGAAGCGGAAAGAAGCCGCATCAGAGCTCTAGAATTCACCAACGACTTCGCCGTCGTTCATCCCAGCAAGAGCTTGGTATGTTTCCATCGAAATGCTTTCGGTGATGAATCGCACCGAACCATCTGCGAAGTTGAACTGCGCACCACCTTGGTGGTAGCTGAATGCACAGTCATCATCGATTGCGTTGTACATTTTCCCGACCGAAGCGAAGGCGTTGATCGGTGACGAGGTGCGTGCCGTGAAGCGAACCGATTCGTCGGTTCGGGGCATCCCGATCCAGACGGGCCAGTCTTCCAGCGAAGTTGGACTTTCGCCAACCGCGGCTGGTTTGCTGATACCAGAGGCACGGACATACGTCGATTCGCCGACCGCAATGGTGTTGGACAATCCGTCGATCACGTCGCGGAACAAGCGAGGTTCGCCTTCGGCACGTTTCACGAACATACCGTTGTCACCCAAGTGATTGCCCGCACATCCTTTGTAGCTGGTGGTTGCCAATCCCGTTGCTTGATTGGCGTGGAACATGGGGTTCACGTCCAGCGTACCGACGCCAAAGTCTCCCGATCCGTAGATGCTCCATTTCAAAGGTGCGTTCTTGGGCATTGCGGAAGAAGGACACAGGTAAGTGCCAACCGGCGTGGTGGCAGCTTCCCAACGTCGTTGAATCCGTTCCGTGGGCGACCCGCCATCGATTTCACGAATCAGGCTTTCCATGGGACGGCCAGTGATACCATCTTCCATTTCCCAGTAACCCGAGGGATCGACTTGCTCGTAGAGAGCACTTTGTTCGATGTACGGAAGTAAAAAGCAAAGGAATCCGTAGCCATCGTCGTCTTTCGTTCCGCCAAAGCCAGAGTCATCCACATAAGTGAGACCGGCTGGAGGCAAGACTTTGAAGGTGGATTCATAGTTGTGCAACGCCAACCCAATTTGTTTCAGGTTGTTTTGGCACTGCATGCGCCGGGCGGCCTCGCGTGCTGACTGCACGGCTGGCAGAAGCAATCCGACAAGAACGCCGATGATGGCGATCACCACCAGCAATTCAACCAAAGTGAACGCCATTCTTGCAGGCTGTTTCATCGTCTCATTTCCATCATTGGAGGGTATGTTGGCTGGCATCCGCCAAGCCATGTTTCAAAACTGCAAAAGAAGATTCATTCCAAACCAAGTGGTCCGATTTGGATTCGCGAGAAACAAGGATTGATCGAATTGACAGGCACGTTCCCTTTCGCGATCGCACCGAGAACAAAACCCAACTCCCTTGTCTCTTGCGGCGGGAGTGTGGCAAAGGAATGTGAATTTGAAGGAGACGCTCAAACAAACATTCGATGAAGAAGAGTCCTCTTGGAAACCCGAAGCTAAAAGCGTGAGCGAGGAAGAATCCGTTTGGTTCGTTCCTCGTTTACAACACGGTTGTTCAACTGCATTCTGCAAACGGAATCATTAGCCGATTGCCGTTAGCCCCGGTTGGCGTCTGGTTAACCGCCGCTAACGCGGTGCGGCTGATTCAATCAACGTGCCGGTGAGCGAGGAACGCGTGACATTGCAACGAGCCAGTGGGTCCCTCGCTGAGGCGTCGGGTTTCTAGATGCGTGACGAGTTCACAGGAACGACTCCATCAGGTCGCCGTCAACTCCAGCTCCGTGGATGTCGTTTCACCCGATGAATCCCGCTTGCTTGCATCGCTTTGTGGCAACTGCCGAAGAGGTTTTGGTGGATGGCAGTTTGCGATGCGGTCCTTGTGTAGAATGCCTGCCGCCGCGAAGTTTGCGGTCCCGCCTCGTCGAACCTACCTTCCGACAAACAAGAGAAGCTCAAGAATGACAACCATGAGAAAGCACGTTGCCGTCGCCATCCTGGCTGGACTTTGGACATCAATTACTCTGACCGCCTCGGCGGCAGAAGTTGAGGAGGGCTTTGTTTCCCTATTCAACGGCAAAGACCTGAGTGGATGGGTGAAACGCGGCGGGTCCGCGAAATACCACGTCGAAGACGGAGCGATCGTTGGCGAGTGTGTGCCCAACACTCCAGGCAACACGTTCATGTGTTCGGAGCAGGAATTTGGTGACTTTGTTTTAAAACTGCAGTACAAGTTCCTGGAAGCTGGCAATTCGGGCGTTCAATTCCGATCCGCTTCTCGCCCAGAAGGCGATCGTGAAAGAGTGTTTGGCTATCAGGCTGAAATGCGACCGGGCGGTGACATGACGGGTCGGATCTACGATGAAGGCCGTCGCGGCCACAAACATGGCATCATTTGGTTGGACGCCCACACGTCCGAGGAACGCCTCTCCGCTGCTCAGGCGAGTTGCCGCCAAGGCGAATGGAACGACCTGGAAATCCAATGTGTCGGCCCATCGATCAAGACTTGGTTGAACGGCAACTTGGTCGTTGACATGTTCGACAGCTTTTCCATGAAGGGTTTTCTGGGTCTGCAAATTCACGGCGGAAAGTCCGGGTCCGTTGCTTGGAAGAACATTCGCATCAAGGATTTGGGGGAGAGCCAGTGGAAGTCGTTCTTCGTCAAAGGCGAGGACGGCAGCTATCAACTCCAAGACGCCAAGTTTGTCCTGCCCGAAGAATGGTCGTTCACCGAAGAAGGCGTTTTGCATGGCGTCCACTCCAAGAGTCAGGGAAAAGACGGGCTGGTCATTTCCAACGACAACTACGACGACTTCATCGCTCGGGTGACGTATCGCATGCAAGGCGGCAACAGTGCGTTGTACTTCCGCGCTGAGGAAACCAGTGCCCCTTGGGTCCTGCGTGGCTTCCAAAACGAAATCGCAAACAACGGCAAGGATTCGGCTCTCTGGCACACCGCCGGAATCATTGATGGAAAGAAGATTCCCGGTCGCGGTTGGATCGTGACCAACGATGACTTGGTCGAGAAGGTTCGCAACAAAGACGGAGGCTGGAACACGACCTGCACGGCCGCGTACGGCGACCGACTGGTGCAAACGCTCAACGGATTTTGCACGTCGGACATCATCGATGAAGAGTGCGAAAAGACCGGCAAGCTCGGTTTACAAATGCACGGCGGCACGGACTGTGAAATGTTCTTCAAGGACTTTGAAGTCATGCCGGTCACGGAAGACATGAAGAAACTGATCGATCGGAAGTGAATCGAATGATCACAACAATCAACAGCGGATTGAAATCCAAGCTCGCAAAGCGATTCGCGAGGCCAACTTGCCTGGCGGTTCTCGCGTTGCTGTTCACGAACATTGCGTGGGCGCAAGACGAGCCAGCCTCCTCCGACGAATCAATCACGATCGCCTTGATTGGCGACTCGACGGTTGAAGATTACTCCGGTTGGGGCGTGGCGTTTCGCAAGCGGTTCAACGACAGCGTCACGGTGCTGAATTTCGCGAAAGGCGGAGCGAGTTCGAAGAATTGGTACAGTGGCAACCGAATGCCAGCGGTCTTGGAAGCCAAACCCGATTACGTTCTGATTCAATTCGGGCACAACGATCAACCCGGCAAAGGCCCCGAGCGAGAAACCGACCCCGATACGACCTACCGCGACAGTTTGAAACGATATGCGGTGGAGTCGAGATCGATTGGTGCTCAACCGATCTTGGTCAGTTCTGTCACGCGGCGTCGGTTTGATAAGGACGGCAAGATCCGCACGACGCTGACACCTTGGGCGGACGCGACGAAAGCAGTTGCCGCGGAACTCGACGTGCCCTTCATCGACTTGCATCGCAGAAGCATTGAACTGCACAACCGTCTTGGTCCAGAGGCCAGCATGGAGTTCAACTTCAAGCAAGGAGACCTGACTCATTTCAGCGAAAAGGGTGCCGCCGTCATGGCGGATCTAGTCATCCAGGAATTGAAAACTCAGGTTCCTGGCCTGGCACGATTTCTAACCACCCCATCATTACCGGCACAGAGCGATTCATCCGAGTCGACTGCGAATCGGCCGTTGATGGCTTACGTGGGAACGTTCAGTTCACCGCTCGGCGATGTCCCGCCGACGCAAGTCGATTTGCCGGAAGGCAATGGTCGCGGCATCCATCTCTTTGAAGTCGATCGTGAAAGCGGTGCATTGAAAGCTGCCGGTACGTTCGATCTTGGTTCAAGCCCAGACTGTTTGGTGATCAACGCGGCTCGTGATCGTCTTTACTCGAGCAACGAAACGGATCGTTTTGGTGAGGCGAAGCTAGGCTCCGTCAGTGCCTTTGCGATCGATCCAGTTAACGGGCAACTGACGTTGCTGAACACAGTCAGCTCGGAAGGGGATGGCCCGACCTATGTCAGCATTCATCCGTCTGGCAAATTCTTGTTTGTTGCCAACTACTTCAGTGGCTCCGTGGCTGTGCTGCCGATTCTTCCGGACGGACGTTTGGGCGAGGCCACCGATGTCAAAAAAGACACGGGAACAATCGGGCCTACCGAGGCGACACATGCGCCGCCGGGTAGTTTCGCCATCAGTGGTCACGATGGGTCGCACGCTCACATGATCGAGGCGGATCCATCCGGTCGTTTTGTGCTGCACGTGAACCTTGGGCTCGACAAGATCTTTGTCTGGGCATTCGATGCTTCCACGGGAACGCTGACTCGCAATGATCCAACGAGTGTGGATTTGCCTGCGGGCGATGGACCTCGCCATTTCGACTTTCATCCCAATGGACGTTGGCTGTATTCGATCCAGGAAGAAGGTTCGACGGTTACGCTGTTTGACTACGCCCCGTCAGGCGGTCAACTGAATTCGCGGCAAACGGTTTCATCGTTGCCTGTCGGTTTCGCGGGCAGCAACTTCTGCTCGGAAATTTTGGTTTCCCACGACGGGCGATTCGTCTACGCCGGCAATCGCTTGCACGACAGCATTGGAATCTTTGCGATTGAATCGGACGGCTCGCTGCGTCAGGTAGGCAACGAATGGACTCGCGGGAACTACCCACGCAGTTTCAATTTTGATCCGAGTGGTCGGTTCTTCTACGTTTGCAATCAGCGGGCTGATAACGTCACCGTGTTCCGGATCGACCGTGACTCGGGGTTGTTGGAATTCACCAATCATTACGCTCCGGTTGGCAATCCTTCCAGCATCACGTTTGTCGACCTCGCTGCTCGCGACGATTCCGTTCAGCTACTACGACGCGTCTCGGTTCCCGAAGCCCACCAAGCCGTCGCGGTGGATGAGTCGTCCTTTTTCGCGATCTCGAATCGAACGATCGTTCAATATGACAAGCAAACGGGAAAGCGTCTGGTCAAGTGGGTAGCCCCCGAGGGCTCTTGGATCAAGCATCTGAACAGCGGCATCGTCAAGGAAGGCCGTTTGTATTGTGCCAACTCCAATTGGCCCGCCAAACCGCTTAAGAATTCGATCGAGATTTTCGATGCGGTGAGTTTAAAGCACCTGGATTCGAAACCGTTCAGCGAATCGGAGGGAGCGATCAACTGGATCGATCGCCACCAAGGAGCCTGGTGGATCGTGTTTGCTTTCTACGGTGAAGCGGAGGTTCGACGCACAAAACTGGTCCGATACGACGATCAGTGGAACGAGACTGGCGAATGGACGTTTCCAGAATCGGTGATCCAGCGTTTTCTACCAAAAAGCAATTCAGGCGGCGGTTTCGGGCCGGACGGGCATTTGTACGTGACCGGACATGACCACGCTGAGCTGTATCTGCTCGATGTTCCCGATAACGGAGGTGAGCTCAAACACGTCTCGACTTTGCCCGCACCGATTGCAGGGCAGGGAATCGCGTGGGATTTTGACACACCGGGCAGACTTTTGGGAATTGTTCGTGCCAGCCGCGAAGTTGTCTTTATGCGTGTTATCCGGGCAAAGTGAAACGCGAATCCGCGTTTGCGAAGAGAAAGTTCGATGAATTAGAGAATGCACGCCACTTTGTGGTCGGCAGGTGGGCTACATCTGATACGATGCCTGCCGCAGTCGACAAGCTAAGACAACTTCGTCTCCGGCATCGGCTGCCAAGAACTCTTTTGAATAGATTGAAAAATGGCAGAAGGTACTATCAAACGTCTCACCGACAAAGGCTTCGGATTCATTGACGTTGGCAGCTCGAAAGACTTGTTCTTTCACTCGTCCAGCGTTGAAGGCGTGAACTTCGACGACCTGCGTGAAGGTCAGCAAGTCACGTTCAACGAAGCACGTGGCGAAAAAGGCCCTTGTGCAGAAAACGTCCAAGTTCAGTAGTTGAATTCGGGTTAGTCACCCATCTTCCTGTTCCGTCGTGAACGCATCTCGCGGACGACAGGCGAACGGAAGAAACCAAGACTGTAAAAATACAAAACGGCATTTGGCTCATCGAGCCAAATGCCGTTCTTTTTTGTCTGGCATGTTTCCTGCGATTCTCGCGAAAAACTACAACGTGTAGTACTGCTCCCAGCCCTTGCGTGGCGGGTTTCCCTTGAGCAGTTGGTTGGCTCGTTCGTTGTTGGTGATTTCACCTTTTTCAGCATCGAACTTGAGCGTGCCACCAAGTCGTTGAGCGATGCAGCCAAGCATGAACACCTGCGTGAGCGGCCCCGAGACAGCAAACTTCGAATTGCATTCTTCTTTGCCCATCGCGGCGAGCAAGAAGTTCTTCATGTGGCTTTGATTGGTTTCGCCCGAAGGAATATCCGGCGTTTCGACCGACTCAGACAAGATGCTGAGCTTTCCGTTGTGGGTGCCGCCAATGAACGTCAAATCGTCGCTGTACATGACCTTTCCACATGCCGGCATCGATTTACCTTGGCCGAGCTCTTTCGGACGTGGCGGTTGGTTTTTGACACCGTCGTACCAATTGATCGACATGGCGGGCATGCCCGGTCCTCGCTCGGCAAACTCGAACGCGATGGTTGTGGCCATGGGGTAGATGAAGTCGTTGGGGCCTTCCAGCTTGTCGGCCCGAACTTCGTAGGGCAGCCCTAGTTCAAGGAAGCGATGGATGCTGTCCAACGTGTGAGGCCCCCAGTCGCCGAAGGCACCGTTTCCATAGTCGTACCATCCACGCCAGTTGCCTTTGTCAAGACGATCGCTGTAGCTCTGCATCGGCGCGGTCGCGGTCCAAACATCCCAGTTCATTCCGGCGGGCATCTTTTCCGCAGCGGGATAACCGGTCACGTTTCCCCATGGATGCCAACGTCGGCCCTTGTTCATGCAAGCGTCGACGCGGCGCACGTTTTTGATGATTCCTTCGTCGACCCAAGTCTTGAACTGCATGCGTTGCGAGGACGAGTGACCTTGGTTGCCCATCTGGCAAATGCCGTTGTGCTTTTTCTCAGCAGCGATCAACAACTCGCATTCTTCGAAGGTGTGAGCGAGTGGCTTTTCGACGTAGACAGCGACACCTTCCGAGATGGCTCGCATCGTGATTGGGAAGTGCGTGTGGTCAGGCGTTCCGACGGTACATGCGTCGATCTTGTCGCTCATCTCATCAAACATCTTGCGGAAGTCGTCGTAGACCTTCGCATCCGGATGCTGCTGTTTGAACTTCGCGGTCCGCGACGGATCGGCATCGCAAAGCGCGACGACGTTAACCATGCCGGATTTGACCGCGTCGTTTCCGATTGCCGCACCACGATTGGTGCAACCAATGATTGCAAAGTTCACCTTGTCGCTGGACTCAGCAGCACCGACCGATTGGAGGCCGATGGTTCCAATGCCAGCCGAGGCGGCGGCTGCCGACTTCAAAAAGGAACGACGGTCGGCGTTGATGATGGTGTTGGTCACGTCAATGAATTCCGGGTGAGTGAATATTTGCATCTGAACGGCTCAGGAGGGTGCCGTTCAATTGAGCCCACACAAAACGTGATTGCCCGTTTCGGTGCAATAGAGGGGGCAGATTCTGAACCAATATGATAGCTGATCCGAGCCGTCCGTTTCATTTTGTTGACGCCAGCTACTTCTTTGATTCTGGTAGATATTCCCTGTCGGATCGCAGCTTCATGTTAGGCGTCGACACTGCTATTTCACGGAAACAGTGTCATCGGGAACGAAACGCCATCACACTGCATCCAAAAAGACCGGCGAATTGAATTCAATCCCTCCGAAGCCGGCGGTAAGAGTCGCTCGACGCGAATTGCCATTTCAAACTCCTTTTTCGCCAAGAGAAACAGAAATGATTGTTCGGCACACCGGACACTGCGTTTGGATTGCCTTGCTGACTTGGTTTGCCGGTCATGGCGGGCTGATTGCTCAGGAATCCGATCAGTCTGCCAAAATTCGTTTGAAAGACGGAACGGTCGTCATGCATCACGAGGATGGCCCGGTCGGGGTCCATCTAACAAACAATGGCCGAGTGGTTGCCTGCGAATTTGCTCCTGTCGAGCATTGGGGGAGATCCGCCACTGCGAAGGCGATCGTTGTGGTCGAGCTATCGACCGGACGTGAAATCAGCCGAATGCCATACTCCGATCAATTTGTCGCCAAACGTTCGGCGTGCTCTCCCGACGGCCGGTATTTCGTCGCTTGCGGAAAGCAAACCGCGAAACTGTTCGATCTTGAAACTGAAACGCTTCTTCGTTCCTGGCCCCTGAATAATGCCAACTCGTTTGTGGTTGGGAATCCGAAGGGCTATTCGTTTGCCCTCTGCGATGAACAGACGACCACAATTTGGAACTTCAAAACCGGCGAGCCAATCGCCAAGCTGCCGCAGCACCCAACGATGGTGATGTGTGCCTCTTTCGACCAACAAGGAACCTGCCTGCTAACCTCCTGCAACGAACTGACACGAAAGTGGGACCTGGAATCAAAGACCGCCACGAATGTTCCCGTGGATCACAGCTTGAACGACTTAGCAATCAACCCCGAAGGCTCCACCGTCTTCGGGACATATTGGACCAACTCGAGTGAGGGTGGCGTTGCGAGTTTCGACATGCGGTTGGGACGTCGGTTGTTGTTTCTGCCCGATCACCACGCCATGCAGATCGACTTTGAGACGGGGCAGTTGTTCACCGTGCGTTGTCTTGGAGACGAAGGAGTCAGCGCAGTTCAGCTGCGGCGACTAGCCAATCCAGACAGTGTCGAGTACCTGCCATTTGCTCCGCGCGTACGAGAACTGCTTGAAAGCAACCGGTCAATTCCATTCGATGATCTCAGTTTGTCGCCGGATGGGAACTTCCTTCTTGTCAGGCTCGAATATGGGCGTCTCAACCAGATTTGGAAGCTCGATTCAGACTTAAAGGAGCATTTTCTGAACACCGCGTCTGGGTTGAAGCACACCTATGTACCCAAAGTTCCGAAGGCAAAAGCCAAGACAAAAGAAGAGCTCTTCGTGGAGCGAATCGAAGGAATTGTTCACCGAGTCACCGATCTGAATGACCGTGGTGAACATGAGAAGGCTGTCCACGAGATCGAGTCGCTGCTAGCAGCAGGAGAGCGAAGACTGGAACGCGCACCGCGAAGACATCAGCTGTTGCTTACCAATTGCGGCCAGGCATACGAACATCATTTGTTGCAGCCTGAGAAAGCGCTCCCGCTTTATGTGCACGCGTTGAAGTTGTCCGAGTCGGCCAATCGATATGGAGTGCGATGGGAGTCTTTGCTCAAAAACATCTCTTGGACGCAGGAAAAAATGGGGGACTCATCTGCTGCAGCAAAGAGTCTTCGTCGGGTGATCGATCATCGACACAGCAACGAACTGGATGTCTCCCCTTCCGACTATGCGCGACTGGGTGGACTCATTTTCGATGACGACGATCCGAATGCCGCATCGGAAGCAGTGCAGCTCTTCATCCGGGCATGGCATCAATCAAAAGCCAAATCTGGAACGCTGAACGTCAGTACGCGTCACATGTACGACCAATTGGTGAGTCACGCGCAGCGGGCGAACCTGTATCGGCAGCTCGAAAGCGTATTGACCGAACAGCTTTCTGATTACGAGCGATTTGTCGGTCGGAACCATCCCCACACGGCACAGGCGACGCTGCAACTCGCCCAACTCTATGAACGTCTCGGAAAAGACACCGAAGCGTTGCGGACGATGGACCGAAGTCAGCGAGCTTTGAAGGACCATGTTGCACGAGTTCTGCCATTGATGTCAGAACAGGAGCAAAGTGACTTCCTTCGCGAACAGTTTCAGCCAGCGGTCAATGCAGCGTTGATGATGGCGGTGAGACTTAAACAGCATCCAGACGCGGCGAAGTACTCGTGCGAATGGATTTTGAATTCGAAGGGCACGGCAACCCGGGTGCTTGCGGAGCGAACGCGGATGGCGGCATCGACAAAGGATCCGCAAGTTCGCGCGATTGCCAAAGATTTGGCTCAGGTGCGAAACCAAATCTCCGAAATCGGCTTGCGTTCGGTCACTGCACTGGAACGACCATCTGAACCAAACGGTTCTCGTTTGAGTTCACAAAGCGAATTGGATCGACTTCGACAGCGTGAATCAGAACTCTCGTGGCAACTTGGAAGTGCTGGTTGGACCGAAATGAGGCTTGAGCCATGGGTGACGCTCGAACAAGTTCGGAAGAACATTCCCGATGACACAGTACTGATCGAACTGGCAGTCGTTGGGTTGAAGACGAAAAGGCTGAACACCAATCGGGATCGTGCTGGACGATTTTCGAAGATCGGAATTGAGACAGCCGATCCAATGGCCGTCGCGTGGATCGTACCTGCCCTCAGCAAGGGCGAAGTCCGACTGAAAGTTGTTTGCCCGGACTGGGATCAGCTCGCCAGGCCGATCAACCATTTTCAGGCAGTCCTCCGGGGGCAGTTGGTTGCGAATAGCATGGCATCTTCCCTTCAGAATCAATTGACTGAGATCGCGTCACATCTATCCCAGCAGTTGCCCGGTGAAGCTTGGAATACAAAGAAGCTGTTGATATCACCTGACCATCAACTGTGGATGGTGCCCTGGGCCGCTCTCCCGGACGAGGAAGGACGTTTCCTGATTCATCGACATGAATTTCAATACCTACTCAGTGGCCGCGACTTGCTGACCCGAGCGTCGCTCGAGCCAATGTCTGCTCCTTTGGTCGTGGCGAACCCCGACTATGGAACCGGCTCGAAAACGGACGCCAAAGTTGTCCCGTTCGGGCCTCTTCCAGGAACGGCGGAGGAAGCTCGGGGCATCCTACCATCGCTGAAACAGCTGGCCGCGGGTGAGCCCGAGGTCTATTTGGAAGCGGAAGCAAAGGAGTCCGTCGTTCAATCAGCACTCCGACCTAAAGTAGCCGTTTTTAGCACACACGGTTTCGCTGAACACAGAGACGGCCAGCATCCTCTGGCAACTTGCGGGCTGGCATTTTGCGATGCGAACTCGGCGATTGAAGGAAACGGGAATGGCGTGTTGACTGGATTGGAGGTGTTGGCAGCGGACTATCGAGGAACCGAACTGGTCGTCTTGAGTGCCTGCCAAACTGGGCTAGGAATCGCCAACAGTGGTGAGGGTGTCACCGGACTGCGGTATGCATTCCAACTCGCGGGAGCCCGTAACGTTGCCGCGACGCTGTGGTCCATCCCAGACCAAATCACCGCCGAGATGATGACCGACTTCTTCCGTCACTACGCGGCGGGCGAATCGGGAGGAGCGTCACTACGTCAGGCTCAACTCGCCATCATCGCAAAGCTGGAGGATGCGGGATACTTCCCTGCACCACAGCTATGGGCTGCCTTCACAATCGCGGGTCCTCCGCCAAAAACCGCGTCGGATGACTTGAACGCAAGAGCAACTTTGCCCACTCAAAACGCCATTGCTGTTCGCACATGGCGAAGCGCAGATGGGAAGTTTTCAGTGCGGGCGGAGTTCGTTTCTGCAGATGGCCAGCACGTCGTGCTACGTAGAGAAAATGGAAAACTAAGCAAGGTCCCACTGAACAAACTGCATGCGGATGATCTGGACGCCATCGGTAAGCTGAGAAGCACCGATCCAACTCGATGAACGACTTGCGGACGTTGCGCTGACGCGGAGCCAAATTTAACAGTGCAATTGGAGATTGGCCGCCGGCGATCGAGGGGGTTTCGCACGAAGATGGACTTGGCCGTATCATGTGCCGCCGGATGTGGCATGGCCGGGTGTTTGAAACGCCGAATTCTTGTGGGACTTGAAGTTGTTGGAATTGAAGCATCGTGCGATGGCGTGCGAATTTGTGGTGTTGGTGCCGGATGAGCATCAGCGGGTTGGAACCCGGTCGGTTGCGGATGTCGTTCTGCGACAGATGGAAGCGATTGAGGAAATCGAGAACGCGCTGACGGTCTACCGAGGCGATAGTGAGATCGCTCGTGTCAACGCGTCGGCGTTCGAGCAACCCGTTCATCTGAAGCCAGCAACGTTCGATCTCTTGGCCAAAGCAACTTCGCTGGCGGAGCAAACCCGAGGTGCCTTCGATATCACTGCGGGGCCTCTCGTGGAGACTTGGGGATTTACCAAGCGGGAAGGTCGCAAACCCAAACCGGATGAGATCACTTCCGCTCGTAAACGGGTCGGATGGAAGCATCTGATTTTGGATGCCGAAAATCGCACAGTTCGTTTCGCTGTCGATGGCATGTCGCTCAACTTGGGTGCCATTGGCAAGGGAAACGCGATCGATGTCTTGGCTGCCGCGTTGAGGGCGGAAGGCATGCGGGATTTCCTCATTCACGCGGGCCACAGCAGCGTGTTGGCGGCAGGTGATCAACAACCGGCGGATGATCCTGAAGTAGCGGAGGTCGAAGTCGACGCAGAACGCCCAAAAGGATGGCTGGTCGGCGTGTCCCATCCCACGCGTCCAGGCCGACGGCTCGGAGGACTTTGGCTGCGAGATGAGGCTCTGTCGACCAGCGGCAGCGGCAAGCAGTTTTTTCATCACCAAGGCAAGCGTTATGGTCACGTCATCGATCCCAGGACGGGCTACCCAGCCGGCCAATGGTTGTCTCTGACGCTGACGACGACTCATGCGGTGGAAGCGGATGCCTTGTCGACCGCTTTGTTTGTGATGGGAAACGACGACGCGAAAGCGTATGCTGCCGAGCACGGCATTGGACTGATTTTGGTCAGCGCCGGCGAACGCCAGGAGGAAGTTGTGATTGACAAGTCAGGACCCTTGAACTGGCACAACTCATAAGCGGATTGGCTCGCTCTGGATTGAGATCAGATCCGTACAGCCGATTCGCTCTCACCTTTGCATTGTTCACCCGACACGTTTTCATGTCCGAATCATCCACCAGCCCAACTCCGCCGTCCGCATCCGTTTCGGAATCGGATCCGGAGGTCCACGAACCACCGCGCTCAATCGCGCCGACGCCTCAGCTTTCCACTAGGGGGCTGTTCCTCGCTCTGGCGACGGTTTGCTTCGTTCCGTTGTTTGGGCTCAGTCTTTACGCGGTGATCTTTGGAAAGGCCAGCGAACACGAATTGCCGGTCGAGATTTTAATCGATCGCCGTCCGCTGCTGACAATCGAAGGCAACTCCAAGTTACTTGATGATGTGGTGGTGGTCACCAACGAAGCTGACTTTGAAATTCCCAATGTCACGATGAACCTGAATGGCCAGTACTTTTTGTACCAGGACAAACCGCTGGCGGTGGGAGAAACGTTGGTGCTTCGTCAGGCTGCGTTTGCGACAAAGAGCAGCCAATTCTGGGTTCCAGGTCGATATCCCATCACAGAAATCACGGTAACTGGGAAGTTGCCCACTGGTGCAAGAGGCGTGAAAGAGGTGCAATTCTGAATCTGACGTTTCAAACGCAAACCTCTTTCACATGGAATTCTGGGTGAGCTCGGTTTTGGATCCCAAATGGACTCGCAGCGACGCGTCCCAAACGTACGACATCGACCGTTGGGGCGGTGGGTACTTTTCGATCTCTGAGAATGGCACGGTGCTCGTTTCGCCGGACCGAGATTCATCCCACAGCATCGACCTGAAGGAGTTGGTGGATCGTTTGGGACAGCGGAATTTGGACTTGCCCATTCTGCTGCGTTTCAATGGGATTCTGCGCGACCGTTTACGCGAGCTGGACCGTTGTTTCAAAAACGCGATTCATGATCACAAGTATCAAAGCCGCTATCGCTGCGTCTTTCCAATCAAAGTCAACCAACAACGCGAAGTGGTCCAGCAGATCGTCAGTGAAGGCGCCCGGTTGGGATTTGGCATCGAAGCGGGAAGCAAGCCGGAATTGGTTGCCGCCGTCGCGATGGGCGATGCCAACGTGCCGGTCGTTTGCAACGGATTCAAAGACGAAGAATTCATTCGGTTGGCATTGCTCGCACAGCGATTGGGCCGAAACGTTCTGCCCGTCGTCGAAAAGGTCAGCGAACTGGATTTGATTCTGGACGTTGCGAAGGACATCGGCGTGCGTCCGACGATCGGCATGCGAGTCAAACTGGCGACTCGCGGAAGTGGCCGCTGGCAAGCGAGCGGTGGGTACCGCAGCAAGTTCGGTCTGACGGTCGCCGAACTATTGGCTCAGTTGGATCGTTTGATCGCGATGGATATGGGCGATTGCCTGCAGTTGCTGCACTTCCATGTCGGCAGCCAAATCGGAAACATTCGTCAGCTCAAATCCGCCATTCTCGAAGCGGCTCGAATCTACGTCGACTTGGTTCGTCGAGGTGCGGGCATGCGTTACCTCGACGTTGGCGGCGGCTTGGGAGTCGACTACGACGGTTCGCGCAGTGACAGCGAATCGAGCATGAACTACACGATGCAGGAATACGCGAACGACGTCGTCTATCACACGCAAACCGTTTGCGACGAAGCCGGCGTACCTCACCCGGAATTGATTTCCGAATCAGGTCGCGCCGTTGCTGCTCACCACAGCGTGTTGGTGATGGAAACATTGGGGGTGACTTCCCAAGGCGTCGCCAACTTGCCCGCATGGGCCAAAGTCGAAGGCGAGCCGGTTTCACCCGATCACGGTGGCATCGAAATGGATTCCGTCGGCGCGATTGAAACCTCCGAAATGGAAGGACCACCTGAGTCCTACGAACAACCTGTTCATGATTTATGGGTTGGCTACGTCAACATGACGCAAGCCAACATGATGGAAACGTTCCACGACGCGCAGGTTTCTCTGGATTTATGCATGAACCTGTTCAGCGGTGGTTACCTGCCTTTGGAACAACGCGTCGCGGCGGAGAATTTGTACTTTGCAATCTGCCATCGCGTACGTGAACTTGCCGAATCGATGAAGGAACGTCCCGACGATCTGAAGCACCTCGACCGGATGTTGTCGGACATCTACTTCGCGAATTTTTCTTTGTTTCAATCGATGCCGGACTCTTGGGCGATCGATCAATTGTTCCCGATCATGCCCATCCACCGTTTGCTTGAAAAACCAACCCGGCACGCCGTGCTGGGCGACATCACTTGCGACAGCGACGGAAAAGTCGACGCTTTCGTTGGTTGTGGCGGGCGTCAACGGACGTTGATGCTTCACCCGCTGAAGTCCGGTGAACCGTATCAGTTGGCTGTCTTCATGGTGGGTGCGTACCAAGAGATCTTGGGTGATCTGCACAACCTGTTTGGTGACACGCACGCCGTGCACGTGGACATCGAAGATGGAGTGACCAAGGTCCGTTCGATCGTCAAAGGCGACACAGTTTCGGAAGTGCTGGGATACGTCCAGTACGAAGATCGCGAACTGATCGAGAACCTGCAAGACTCGATCGAAACCGCGATTGGCAACGGGCACATCGATCATCAGCAAGCCGGCGAAACTGTTGCGGCGTACGAACGCGCGCTCAGTGGCTACACGTATTTGTCGACGCGAACGAAATAGTTCGTGGGTCTGCTGTGGTTCCGTGGCAGGACAATCGCACGGTTCGTTGTTGAGTCGTTTTCTTTTCTTCGGTTCTTTGACTGCGCCTATATGTCGACGCCCACCCCTGATTTTGATGTTTCCAATTTTGAACGCGAGCTGATTCTTCGGAACATGCGCATCGAGGACTACGACTCGATGGTTGTCATGCAAAAGGCTTGCTTCCCGGACATGCAGCCATGGACGAAAGAGCAGGTCGAAAGCCAGCTAGCTCACTTCCCCGAAGGCCAAATCGTCATCGAGTGTGACGGCAAGCTCGTCGCGAGCAGTAGCAGTCTGCTACTGGATTACGATGACGACCTCGAGTGGCATGACTACAAAAAGATCGCCGACAGTGGATTCATTCGGAACCATCAACCAACCGGCGACACGCTGTACGGCATCGAGATCATGGTGCATTCCGATCTTCGTGGGATGCGTTTGTCTCGACGGCTCTACGATGCTCGCAAAGAGCTGTGTCGTTCGCGAAACATCGAGCAAATGATCGTTGGCGGCCGCATACCGGGCTATCACCTGCATGCGGAAGAAATGAAGGCGTCCGAGTACATCGACCGCGTGATCGACAAAACGTTCTTCGATCCAGTTTTGACCGCGCAAATCGCCAACGGTTTTTCGTTGCAGGGTTTGATTCCGAACTATTTGCCGACGGACTTGCAGAGTTGCGGTTACGCGACCTTCTTGGAATGGCGAAACCTGGACTATGTCTCGGCTGGAAAACGTCGCTTTCGCAGAACCGTGCGTCCAGTCCGAATTGGCTCGGTTCAGTATCAAATGCGAGCGGTCAAGGACTTCGAAGAGTTCGCTCAGCAGGCACAGTATTTCGTCGATGTCGCGGGAGACTACAAATGCGACTTCCTGCTTTTCCCGGAGCTGTTCACCACGCAGTTGCTATCGTTTTTGCCCAATGAACGTCCCGGGCAAGCTGCTAGGACGTTGGCCGAGTACACGCCCCAATACTTGGAATTGTTCAGTCACTTGGCGGTCAAGTTTGACACGAACATCGTTGGTGGCTCGCAATTCGTGGTCGAAGACGAAAAACTTTACAACGTCGCGTTCTTGTTCCATCGAGACGGCAGGATTGACAAGCAATACAAGCTGCACATCACTCCGAGCGAACGCAAATGGTGGGGCGTCGCGGGCGGACCGGGGATCGAAGTGATCCAAACCGACTGCGGACCGGTTTGCATTCAGATCTGCTACGACATCGAGTTCCCCGAACTGTCGCGGCTCGCGGTGGAGAAGGGAGCACAGTTGTTCTTCGTACCGTTCAACACCGACAATCGCCACGGCTACATGCGCGTTCGGACTTGCGCCGCGGCTCGCTGCGTTGAGAATCATGTCTACGTTGCGATCGCCGGTTGCACCGGCAACCTGCCGTTCTGCGAGAACGCGGACATCCATTACGCTCAATCGGCCGTGCTAACGCCACTCGACGTGACGTTCGCACGGGAAGGAATTGGAGCGGAAGCAAACCCGAACATCGAGACCGTCGTGATCTACGACGTTGATCTCGAGTTGCTTCGTCGGCACCGTGAACAGGGCAGCGTCCAAAATTGGAATGATCGCCGATTGGACCTGTACAACGTCACCGAAGCGCCAAACACTCCGGCTCAGAATTAGAGCGAGCGGAGCGTTGCAAGTTCTAGTAGAGCAATAGCTCGAAACCAGCTTTCAGCACGACCGCGTCGTCCAAGCCCATGTTGGCACCATCCCAGGTTGCATAGTCGCTGAGGTAATCAATCCCCAGAATTGTGCGACCGGGAATGCCACAGACCGTGATGTCGTGTTTGACGTCAACACCGAACGTCGTCGTGAACGTGTTGATTGAACCCGTTGTCACTCCATCGTTGCCGACGTACTGACCGTCCAAGTCATACAGACCCAAACGCAGATCAACCCAAACCGGACGGCGTCCAAAGACAGTTTCCCATCCGGCGACGATGACCGCACCGCGATAAGAGTTGTCCAACTCGTCGTCGCTGATTTCTTGCTTCCATTCCATTTGGCTGTAGCCGGTACCGGCCGACAGATCGTGAACACCAAACGTCCACGTGTCGCGAATGATCGCGTCGAAGCCGTACATTTCCGTGTTTTCAGAAACGGCGTAAGTGACGTTCCCTTCGACGCTGGTGCGATAGCCGTCGAAGCGATGGTGACCACGAATGTCCGTCAGGAAACCAACGGAGTCGCCCGAGTCGCCTTTGTAGTCAGGAAGCAGTGGAGCCCAAATCGCTTTGCGACTGGTCAGCTCGGTGCCTTCGACCGCTTGGGCAGAACTTGCGGACCAAGTGACTGCTGCAAAGCCGAGCAGGGCCACCGCGATACGCAGAATGGAATTGAAACGTGTCATTGTCATCGCGTCGCTCAGCTAGGCATTGGG
Organism: Rhodopirellula bahusiensis; assembly: GCF_002727185.1. Taxonomy (NCBI): domain Bacteria; kingdom Pseudomonadati; phylum Planctomycetota; class Planctomycetia; order Pirellulales; family Pirellulaceae; genus Rhodopirellula; species Rhodopirellula bahusiensis. Next base: position 190,733 of record NZ_NIZW01000013.1, on the reverse strand, counting down.
AGGATGCACGGGGCGAACAGGCCATGGCTTGTTCAGGTCACGCGTGAACCGCCTCACGCGTCTGTCTGAGTTGACTTCGGCAGCGACCAGATGGACTCGACCAGAAAGTTGGTCGTTTGGTCTCAAGTCCCAATCAGAAGCAGTCGCATGACACGTTTGTCGAAATCACAACGACCGATACACTTTTTCTCAAGTCGCGGAAACGATGACGGCCGTCGCGGATCCGTGAGAGGTATGCGACAACGCGATGACGTTCGGTTTCGCAAGCGGTGTGGATGTCGGAACAACCTTTAGCGTGTCGGGACAGTCCGATGCGTGCGAAACCGGCGGAGCGGTGCCCCGTTGTGCGGCGACCACAGCAGCGGTCAGCCCCATCATTCCGGTTGCCGCGCCGGTGTGACCCAACAACCCAATCGGTAGAGTCACCGGCACACCCGGCAAAGCTTTCTCAATCGCTTTGGCTTCTTGAGCGTCAATGATTGGATCGCCCATTCCGTGTCCGACAACCAGCCCGATGTCGCCAGCGGTCAGTCCTGCATCAGACAAAGCGGCTTGGATGGCAGCGTCGATCGCGGCGGCTGAGCCACGTCCCGCGTTCTCCTCGGAAGAACTGGTGAACTGGCCTTCCGCAAATGCGGCCGATGGAATGAACCGTGAAGCCATCCCGAGAACTTTCGCGATTGGTTTTCGATTTCCGGCGGAGGCAGACTCGGCTGTTTCCAGTATCACGCAAGCCGCGCCCTCGCCTCGCACGATTCCCTTGGCGTCTTTTGCATGCGGTCGGCTGCTGCGTTCGACTGGATCCGACGCGTCGGTCAGCGGTTGATCCTCGGTGAACATGGTTCGCGTGGTGTTCATCCGCGATCCGGCTGCTGCAGCGACCATGATGTCCGCGATTCCGCGACGCAGGTAGCCACAGGATTCCAGCACCGCGTTCGGGCCGGAAACATCGCCCACGGTCAACGTGTTGTTGGGGCCGTGCGAATTGACCGCAATTCCAACGTGACAGGCGGGCATGTTGGGCAGGTACTTCAGCATCCAAAGCGGAGTGATCGATCGCATGGCCGCGTTGCCAAACTTCGACCGGTCGATCTCACCGGCCTCGGTCATGCAAGCGGCGAAAGCGTCCGCCAATTCTTCGGGGTCGCCGTACAGCATTTCGCTGCCAAACACCGTGCCGATTCGATCCACCGCGATGCGACCAGATTTTTTGGCTTGATCGGTTGGTTCCGCTGGCAGCAGGGACGTCAAACCAGCGTCTTCGATCGCCATCTGCGACGCCGCGAACGACGTTTGAATTTCGCGGCACATGACCTTCAACGCTTTTCGTGGTTTGACGAACAGCTTGGGGTCGAAATCCGTGATCGGTGCACCAATCTGAATCTGGCTTTGTTGCTCCGTGTCGCCCGATTGACCTTCGACAAACTTGTAGCGTGCCGTCGCATTGCGGTCGCCCACGGTGGAGTCGACCAATTCAATGACACCGCTGTCCGCGTTCAGCAGAGACTGAGTGAAGGCTTCCCGCCCCAAACCGATTGATGAGACCACGCCGACGCCGGTGATCACGATGTCACTGCGGTTCATGAAAGAAATCGGTCAAAACAAGAGAAACGGGACAAGCGGGTGGCAGCAGTATGATCCGAGCGATGAAGTGAAACCAGACCGTGCCTGTCAATCTAGGTCGACAAAGTCGATTGGTGCATCAATGTCGGGATGCAAACTTTGATGAACGGGGCACTTCCGCGCCGCGGCGATCAGTCGATCTCGCATTTCAGGTTGCATTTCCAACCCTGAAGGAAACGTGACCTGAGTTTTGAGGCTGGCGATCCGCCGAACAGGGGTGCTCGCCATTTCCTTTTCGACGCGAATGGTGGTCCCACTCAAGTCCAGCTCGTGTCGATCAGCAACCAATCCCATGATTGTCATCACGCACGTACCCAGTGCGGTGGCAACCAGGTCAGACGGTGAGAACGCGGCGCCACGTCCGCCGTTGTCAGTGGGCGCGTCAGTGACCAGTTTGTTTCCGCTTGGCCCATGGGTCGCTTCGCAGTGAAGTTGACCTTGGTAAACCGCTGTGATTTCAACTGACATACGTCGCTTTCAAATGAAAAGGGCAATCGCGGACAATCGTTCGAGCTGATTGTCCAACAAAAAACGCGGACGGAACCAATGTTCCGCCCGCGAGTTTGGTGATTGTCAATCAGTTGATCAACCGGTCGATCATTTGACGATCAGGCTGGAGCCTCCGCTTCTAGTTCGGAGACCAATTCTTCATTGTCGTGCTTCGGAGCCTTGAAGCCGACCAACAAAATTAGATAAAGCACAGCCATCGTACACGGCACCAAAGCGGTCACGCGTAGAGCCATTCGGCTACCGTAGAGAGTCGCAACTGAAACAGGCTCGCGGTCAACCTCGGCAAAACCACTGTTGGCTTCCCACCAAGTGTATTGTTTTCGGAGTTCCTCGTACTTCGGATCTTGCCAATCTTCACCAGCCAGTTCTCGATCAGCGTCAATCGCCTTTCCTCCATCCTGGATCATCTTGGACTTGGCTCCGTCCAACCCAGTGATAGCGGGGAAGACCAAGAATTGGTTCTCGTTGGGAGCTTTGACACGCTCGAATGTTTCAGGAGCTGCTTCTTGAAGTTGTTGTGATGCGTAAAAGTCCTGTTTGTAGCCAATGCCAGGACCGCCCAGCAGACCTGCTGACAACATCCCAACACAGCCCATGATCGCCATGCCGACAGTAGCACTGTTGGGATAACGTTCGCCCAACACTCCCAACATGGTTGGCCAAAGAAATGTCTTGCCGATGGCATACACCGATGCGGCCAAGAACATGAAGCCAACATTTGTACCGATGCTGATCAAATACAGTCCGCAGGCACCGATAACCGCGCTCACGAGCAACAACCCGAGCGATGAAATCCGGTGAACGATGGGACCAGCGAAGAAGCGAAGGATCGTCATCAACAGCGATGTGTAGATGAAGAGCGTCGTTCCGGTGCTTTCGCTGTTGAGGATACTGCCGGTGATCTTGTTGATCCAACTGTCTGTTCCCAGTTCAACGTAACCGACGCATGCGTGAGCGATCAGAAGGATTAGGAAGAAAGGGCCGATCAGTCGGCCGATCATACCGCCGTAAGAGATGTCCCCACCCTGAGCGGCTGTCTTGGGGAATGGTTCCGTGAGAACGATGAACCCATAGACCAAAACAGGGATCAAGAACGTTGCCATTAGGATTTCCCAAGCGACCGTTCCTGACGCGAAGACGATCAATCCGCCCAGAACCAACCCGGCAGGCCAACCGGCGTGCAAGATGTTGAGGTAGTGCGTCTTTTCTTTGGGGAAGAGGGTTGCTGTAAGCGGATTAATTACCGCCTCGCAAATTCCGTTTCCAACCGCGAAAATGAACATCGACCAATACAAAATTGCATAGACCGCATCCTTTCCACTCGCGTTAAAAACAGGAGTTGCAGCGAACAACATGGCCGCCGAAACAACATGGCAGACAAGTGCTGCCATCAACAATTTCTTGTAGCCGATGACGTCGATCAAGAAGCCAGCGAACAAGATCACAACGCCAAAACCAACCAGACCACCGCCGGTGATCTGACCAAGTTCCGTCATGGTGAATCCGTATTGACCGGCCCATATCCCCAACAATCCGCCGCGAACTCCGAACCCTATTCCCGCGGCAATGAGAGTCAAAATTCCAGCAACGAGTAGTTTCTTGCGATTGTCCATCGGCATCTCTTGGGGATTATGTAGGGGTGGCTAAACGGCTGTTGACGCCAGGATTGCGGCAGTATAGTTGCATTTCGATTCGCGAGGAATCGGTCTTGAGCGGTAGATTTTCGCAACGCTGCAACTCTGCCTCGGCTCAGCGATCAGAATCGTTTCCACTGACCCAACTTATCTGGATGAGGCCCGGTTGCGGTCCATCACAGGCTCCTTCTGCGGACGCTCACCAGCTATCGAACGAACAAATGCGCCCTCATTCAGCCAGCGTTTTGCCTAGTCCGACAGACCGTTTCGATCGACACAGACGGAACGTTTTAACAAGTGGTGTTTTTTGTGGCTGGAATTGGTCGAAACCATTTGTGATCAACTCCCGACCGATCTCTCCCAGCGTCGTTGTTGGCATCACTCATTGAATGACGATCCCGTCGTTTGACTCCGCGTGTCCCGTTCTTTGGCTCCTCCCAATTGCCAACGAACAGCTTAAGCACGTGTCGGATCAAACGGAGGCTTTCGCGGTGATGCATCGACTCCTGATTTGTCGGAACCACCTCCCTTTCCCGACCGGATCGCCACCGATGACTTTTTCCGAATCTCTCGAGCAGGACGAACTCTCCCTGCTGAAGAAGAGTCGACGCAAAACGCCGACACGACGAAGTGAAGCTGCTCAATCGCCGCTGGAAACCTACCTTCGCGAAATCAACGAAACGCCGTTGCTGTCCGCCGACGAAGAACTCGAACTCGCGGCCCGCATCGCTCAAGGTGATGTGATGGCTCGCGACCAAATGGTTCGGGCGAATCTGCGATTGGTCGTCAACATTTCTCGTGGCTACACGGGCAAAGGGCTCGGGCTTCAGGATTTGATCGAAGAGGGCAACCTGGGATTGTTGCGAGCGGTCGAAGGTTTCGACCCGATTCATGGAACTCGTTTCAGCACCTATGCGAGTTACTGGATCAAGCAGTCGATCAAACGAGCGTTGATCAACTCCGCCAAGACCATCCGCATTCCCGCGTACATGGTCGAGTTGCTGAGCAAATGGCGTCGAGCGACCGCGCGGCTGAACGAAGAACTGGGCCGCACGCCAACCAACGAAGAAGTCGCTCGCGTGTTGGGTCTGCCCAAGAAGAAGTTGCCGATCATTCGCAAGGCGATCAAGATCAACAACTCGACGCCACAAAGCGATCAAACCGAAGCGGGTTGGTCACTCGGCGACATGGTGCAAGACGAACGGTTGAAGGCACCCGACGAGGAAATGCTGGACCACGACATCCTCAAACACGCGATGAGCCTGCTCGGTGATTTGGAAGAACGTGAATCGACGGTTTTGAAACTGCGTTTTGGATTGGGCGGTGTCGAGCCGATGACGCTGAAAGAAATCGGTGCGGAACTCGGATTGACTCGGGAACGTGTTCGTCAAATCGAAACCGAAGCCCTGCGTCGATTGGCCGATGGATTGACCGATCCTCGTGAACGTGGCTTCTGATCGGCGACGGTTGGCATCGGTCGACTGATCGAACGGAGACGGATCAGTCGGCATGGCTCGGAAGCGTTCGAGAGTTCGAAACGGCTTCACTTACACCAGATCACTCTGCAAAGAGCGAGCTGCGCACTTCTTCGTCGATGGATTTGCGTTGACTCATGACGTCCGAAAAGGTGGGGGCGTCGAGGCTGTAAGTGACCGTTTCCGTGGTGGCGTCCACGTGAGCGTTGCGAGGTTCTCCGGTCAGCAAAGCGGTTTCGCCGAAGTAGGCTCCTTCGCCCAACTGGGCCACCTCACGAAATTCGCCGCCACCGGGCTGGGTGGGCTGTTTGATCGAAACATTGCCCTCGCGAATCAGGTAGAAACGATCGCCAACATCGCCATAAGTCACAATTCGATCGCCAGGACCATGCTCCGTCCGCGTCATGCTGCGTGACAATTCGGTTAAAGTGCTAATCGCGACGCCGGAGAACACGCTGCACTGAGACAACATCTCGCCGAGCACGGCAGCTTCGTTCAGATTGGTGTCGCGAGCAATTTTACCGAAGTCCATCTTCACGATTCGATCGGCGACATCCAAGATCCGGTTGTCGTGCGTCACGATCACGATTGCCACGCCTCGTTCGCGGGCCTCTCGCTGAAACAGCGTCACGACGGCACGCCCCGATTCTTCATCGAGTGCAGCGGTCGGTTCGTCAGCCAACAAAATATCTGGCTGGTGAACGAGGCCTCGTGCGACCGCGACCCGTTGTTTCTGTCCGCCCGACAATCCGCTGGGTTTGTATTGAATGCGGTCTCCAAGTCCCACTTCGGTCAACATTTTCGCACACCGCTCGTTTTCTTCGCGGCGAGACGAGCGGTTGGGTTGCAGTTCCAGAGCCATGCGAACGTTTTGCATGGCCGTCAGCGAACCGAACAGGTTGTGGGCTTGGAAGATGAAGCCCAACCTTTTTCGAAGCGATCCGATGTTGGTCTGAGACAAATTGTGCAGCGGTTGCCCCAGCACGTTCAATTGGCCCTCTTGAACACGACGCAAAGTGCCGATCAACGTCAATAAAGTAGTTTTGCCAGAGCCGGATTGCCCGGTCATGATGACAATTTCGCCGGGTTGAACCTGCAAGTGATTGTCGTGAAGCACCTGTTTTCGCGCATCACCGGTCCCGTAATAGTGATTCACGCCTCGAACATCGATCGCGGCGGAGCCATCCAAGGCGATCTCGGGCGTGATCCCGCGCGAAGCGGATGGCCGAGCACCGTTTTGGCCGAGACGATTGTCGTTTCGAAAAGGTAATTTCACGCGAATTTTCAGGACATTTTGCGTGCCAGACCCTTCGATCACGATGGCCCGGCGGAGCGGAAAAACGTTACCTTAGCAACTTGTCCCGAATTCGTGTCACCTCGTTTTGCAGTTGTTCGTCGTGCCCCAAGCCAAGCAGCCGATCTCCGCCGGGTCGATCCAACGAGGCATGATCCGATTGCCCCTCACGCTCGCGATCGGATTTTTGGCGATCGGTTCGGGATGCGATTGGCGATCGGCGACGCGTCCACCTGAATCGGCCGATCCGTCCCAACCAACTCAGACGGTGGCCCTGCAACGAGTCATGGCGCTCGGAACGTTGGAACCTCGCGGCGGAATTTTGGCGGTCATGGCCGCACCCGGTGATCGAGTTGCCAAGATCTATGTCGAACCCGGGGAGGAGGTGACGCCGGGCACCGTGTTGATGGATTTGGAAAGCCTCCCGGCACGCCAGCTTGAGCTGAATATCGCTCAGACGAAACTCGATGAAGCGAGACGACGCATCGCAGCCGAACGAGCCGCCGGCGAAGCGAAACTGCAGGTCGCACGTTCGTCGTTGAAACAAGCCGAGTCGAAATTGTCGGACGCTCAAAAGCGATTCAAAGATTCCAAGGCTGACGGCGGCGAATTGAACTTGTTGAAACAAGCCGCGGATTTGGGGCAGCGTCGGCTGCGGCAATTGGAGTCCGCTTCGCGAGATCCCTCCCGACAACGTTTAGTGTCAGAGAATGCTCTCGATACAGAAGCGTTGAAGGTCAGCGAGTCACAAGCTCGATACGAATCCGCCTTGCGTGATGCTCAAGAAGCCATCGACGAAGGACGCTTCGCAGTCGATTCAGCGGAACAAGAGATTCGAGCGACGGAATTGACGCTGATCGCAGCTGAACAGTCCGCGTCCTTGGATTCACTGAAGCAACAAATCGAGCTATTGAAATTCAACGTAGCAACGTCACGATTGGTCGCACCGACCAAGGGTCGCGTCCTTCGAGTGGATGCAACAATCGGTACAGCGACTGGCGTGTCCGCTTTGATGCATATGGCAGACACTTCGCAAATGGTTTGTGTTGCGGAAGTGAACGTCGCAGATCTTTCGCGAGTCGAAACTGGTCAGACTGTCACGATCACATCACCAGCCCTTCGCGATCCGCTGCGAGGCAAGGTCCAACGCATTCAGTCGCTGATCGCCGCTCCGACGCTTGCCAGTCCTTATCCGATGGCGGCGGTCGATCGATACTCGGCCGATGTGGTGATCGCGATTGATTCAGAAGATTCAAACGATGCGAGTCGTCTGATCGAGTTGCAGGTGGACGTCGAGATCAAAGCCGGCAGTTCAAAAGAGTCAACCAAAGTGGCTACGGCAGCGAAGCCGTGACGAAGACCACCTCGGCAGAGAAACCGATTGCCAAGTCGGCCAACCAGCCTCGCAAACGCCGCAGCGTGGTCCGAACTTCGCTGGCGTGGTCGAACCTGAGCCACATGTGGGTTCGAACCGTGGTTTCCATTTGCGGGATCGGGTTCGCAATCCTGTTGATGTTCATGCAGTTGGGTTTTTTGGGCAGCGTTGGTGACACCGCCACCGTTTTGCTGGATCGGATGCCATGCGATGTGCTGGTCCGATCGCCTGACTATTTACACGTCTACGACGCATCCAAGATCCGCAACGATCTGCGTCCCTGGCTGAACTCCATCGATGAAGTGGACCAGGCCGTGCCATTGGACATTGGAGTGACCCAGTGGACCAATCCAACCAACCAAGACCCGCGTGCAATCGCGGTGATGGGAATCGACTTGAATGCTCCCGCGTTTGAGTTGCCCGAGCTGACTCGTGAAATGCGACGAAAGTTGTTGGTCGAGGGCGCCGTCCTGGTCGACGATGCGACCAAGACTGACTTTGGTCCAAAGAACGGCGTGAAGTTTGGCCCGGACGACGTTGGGACTGTCGCAAGCGTGTTTGGAACGCCGGCGAAAATTGTTGGTACGTTCGAAATGGGAACCGGATTGGCCGCCAACGGCGCGCTGCTGTGCTCCCGCGAAACGTTTCGAAAACTGGTTCCCGGCAGCAGCGACGACCAGGTGTCTTTGCTACTGATTCGGTTGACGCAGGGTGTCAGCGTCGATCGCGGTCGCAAAATGGTCGCGGGACGATTGGATGCGTTGGCTGGACCAGCCTCCCATGCGTCTGCTTTGACGATCGAAGATGCCAAGAGTGCGGAAGTTTGGCGTTGGTACACCCAAACACCCATCGGCATGATTTTCGCCATGGGCGTTGCTCTTGCCGTCGTTGTCGGTGGGGTGATCAGTTACATGATCCTCGCATCCGACGTGCAGGCTCACTTGAGTGAGTATGCAACCTTGAAAGCGATGGGTTACGGAACGGGCTTCTTGATCAAGACGTTGCTAACCCAATCCACCCTGCTTGCGACGATCGCGTTCCCACCCTCTGTGCTGGCCGCGTTGATCCTCTATGCGGTCACATCTGCGTTGGCGGGAGTCCCCATCCGCATGACGCTTACGTGGTTGGTTTTGGTCGCCGTGCTATCTCTGCTGATGTGCAATGCCGCAGGCCTGATCGCGATTCGAAAGCTGATCCGGGCCGAACCCGCGAATTTGTTCTAGCTCGGTATCTAGCTGAGCGAAGCTGACGTTTCATTGACTTCGGTAGTGCTCAGCTGAAGTTTGGCGTCGGCGGGCGATAGTCACTCAAGTCAATTGTTTTGAACCAATCGATCGTGTGCCGCAGGCCTTCTTCCAACTCAATCTTCGGCTCCCAATCCAGCTTCTCTTTCGCAAGCGAAATGTCAGGGCGACGGCGCGTTGGGTCGTCAGCTGGCAAAGGAGCCTCGATGAGTTTGCTGCTCGATCCGGTCAGCTCGATCGTTTTCTCAGCGAGTTGACGGATCGTGAACTCGTGGGGATTCCCAATGTTAACCGGGCCCGTGAAACCGTCGCAGTTCATCATTCGGATGATGACTTCGACCAAGTCATCTCGGTAGCAGAACGATCGTGTTTGCGAGCCGTCACCAAAGATGGTGATGTCGTCACCCGCCAAAGCTTGGCGAATGAAGTTCGCGACCACGCGTCCATCGAACGGATGCATGCGAGGTCCGTACGTGTTGAAGATCCGAACGATCCGGACGTCCACGTTGTTGCTGCGGTGATAATCCATGAACAACGTCTCGGCAACGCGTTTGCCTTCGTCGTAACAAGCTCGAATGCCAATCGGATTGACGCTGCCGCGGTAAGATTCCGTTTGTGGATGCTGTTCCGGATCGCCGTACACTTCACTGGTGCTGGCCTGCAAAATTCTGGCGCCGCAACGTTTGGCGATCCCCAGCATGTTGATCGACCCCATCACACTGGTCTTGATCGTCTTGATAGGATTGAATTGATAGTGCCCAGGAGCCGCGGGACACGCCATGTTGTAAATCTGGTCCACTTCCAAATGAATGGGCAGGGTGATGTCATGCCGGATCAGTTCGAAGTTGGGCTTGTCCAGTAAATGAACAACATTGGACTTTTGGCTGGTGAAAAAGTTGTCCAGACAAATGACGTCATGCCCGTCGCTGACCAAACGCTCACAAAGATGCGAGCCCAGGAATCCCGCACCACCCGTTACCAAAATACGTTGAATCATCGATTGAGCCGTTCGCAGAAAACCGTCGCGCGGTTGGGAGCCATTTAAAACATGAAGTTCCCAATTCTACCCGCCTGCTTTGCGTCAACTCGTTGATTGCCACCAGAAATTCGTGTCCGCGGCGCAGTGCCGAGACAAGCATTCGGAAGTTGAGTGTTACGCGGATTGAGGGATCTCGCAAAGGCGTTTGAATTTCCGTTGCTCAGTCAACATACAATTCACGATTGTCGATCAGCCGGGTTGCTCCGACTCGAGCTGCCACGAGGGCGACCACGTTCTTTGAAATCGCTGAAACCGGTGCCAGGGTTTCTCGATCGACGACAACGGCGTAGTCCACGCTGTCGCAATCCCCAAGATGATCGACAAGGATCGACTCGAGGTGCTGTGAATCACGATTGCCTTCCGCAAAGGCTCGTTCAACTTGGGCCAGCGATCGAGAGATGCACAAAGCTCGCTGGCGTTCGTCGTCCGACAGATAGCGATTGCGACTGCTCATCGCCAACCCATCCGATTCGCGAATGATTTCACAGGGAACGACTTCGGTTGCCAGATTCAAATCGCGAACCATGTGCTCGATCACACAAAGTTGTTGAAAGTCCTTGCGGCCGAAGAAGGCTCGGTCCGACGGCACAGCTTGGAACAACTTCATCACAACGGTAGCGACGCCGACAAAGTGATCGGGACGATGCAGTCCCTCCAGAGGCAAGGCAACCGCGGAAGGCTGGACCGACGTGGACTTTTGCTCTGGTCCGCCGGGGTACATCTCTTTGGTGTTCGGCAGGAAGACAGCGTCGACACCCGCGTCTCGCAGCATCGCGAGGTCGTCTTCGAGGGGCCGCGGATATTGATCGAGGTCTTCGCCCGCAGCGAATTGAGTGGGGTTCACAAAGATGGTCGTGACACAGCGATCACATGAACTCGTTGCAGCCTGAACGAGAGAAAGATGGCCTTCGTGCAAGGCACCCATCGTCGGCACCAACCCGATCGTGTCGCCGCTACGCGTCTGCTGGCGGCACCACGCTCGCATGGCATCGATGGATGAAAATGTTTCCAACAGTGATCCTTCGTCAGGTTCCAAGTGAAGCGGTCGAAGCAGCACGAAGCAGTGTTCGACAGGTCGACGTTTCCGCGTTCAATCTTCGTCGGTTCCGGTCGCACCGCTGAGGACCTCTTCGGAAACAAAGATTGGAAGCGGCGGATCGAACGTCACCGCAACCGCGATCGCATCGCTCGGACGTGCGTCGACTTCGATCAGCTCACCGCTGCTTGTTCGCAGATGCAGTTGTGCGAAATAGGTGTGTTCAGACAGATCGCTAATCACGACTTGCTCAATGGTCGCGTCAAGTGACTCAGCGACGTTCACAATCAGATCGTGGGTCAACGGGCGAGGTGGAACGTAATCGTTTTTGACCCTTCGATCGATGTTCGTCGCTTCGAAGATTCCGATCATGATCGGGAATTGGCGCGTTCCGTCGACTTCCTTGAGATAAATGACTTGGTTATCGGTCAGCTCGGAAATGATGATCCGAGCGAGCTGCATTTGGACGGTCATGAAAAAGTTCGCCAAAAGGTTCCAGAATTCACTCGGATCAATGGACGCGAGTGGGCCGAGTTTTCAGCCTCGGCTCCTGCATGATATCGCAGCGTCAGGTTGCCTTCCATGATGAGCCTCGCGGATTGTTCCGGTTGTTCCGGATGCGGCCCAAGCAATTCTTCGGGGCACATGGAATTTGGGGTTGCACCCGCCGCATGTGTCAAATTTGCGGTCCATGGTTGAGGTGGACGCAAAGCCAAGTGTTTTTCGCCCAGGGTCTCTCCGATGCTTCGGCACCAAAGCGGTTGACCCCTTCTACTCAACATCAACCCATCTTTGGGAAAAATAACATGACTCGGATCAACACCAACGTTTCGTCTTTGGTCGCACAGAACCGCCTCCAAAGCAGCAACAATGACTTGCAAGAATCTCTGACTCGATTGAGCACTGGTCTCCGGATCAATACCGGTAGTGACGACCCCGCCGGCTTGCTGGCCAGCGAAGCTCTCCGGGGCGAAATCACCGGTTTGACCAAATCGATCAGCAACACGCAGCGTGCCAGCCAAATCATCAGCACCGCTGACAGTGCACTGGGTCAGGTCAGCAACCTGCTGAACGACGTTCGTGGTTTGGTGGTGGAAGCCGCCAACTCGGGTGCATTGAGCAACGAAGAAATCGCTGCTAACCAGTTGCAGATCGACAGCTCGCTCGAAGCCATCAACCGGATCGCTCAAACAACGACCTTCCAAGGTCGTAAGTTGCTCGACGGTTCGCAAGACTTCGTCAGCACCGCCAGCGGTGTCGGTAGCATCAGCGACATCTCGATCGACCAAGCCAACTTGGGCAAAACCGGTCAGATCGATGTCGAGGTCGTCATTTCATCTGCCGCTGAGCAAGCGGAAGTGACCGCATCGGATTCCGGATTCTCAACAGCCGCTCAAGCATCCACGACTGCGGCCAACACTTTTGGTACCGCATCCCAAGCTATCGGTGGCGAGACCATCGACATCATTGGCCAAGGTCTCAAAGACATCGTCATCGTGGACGACAAGTTCGCCTCCAACACGGGTGAAGCCGCGTTTGATGCCGAAACCGGCACGCTTACCATCACAGGTAACTTCACCGGTGACGCTCTTAACACTGGACCACCCGCCGAAGTCGCCGCTGACGTCGATGCACAAGACGTTCAAACAGCAATTGCCGCATTGGATGGGTTCACCGCCAGCGGTGCGACCGCAGCTGGCACGCCAGCCGCAGCAACCGCGGCTACCGTGACCGCTGACCAAACTGGTTTGACAGTTACGGCGACTGCTGAAGGTGCTGAGTACAACAACGTGACGGTTCAATTCGCTTCCGGAGCAGCCACTGCAGCTGACTATGACAGCGAACAAAAGATCTTGACTGTTACCTTGGAAGAAGGAGCTGAAATTTCGGCAGCTGACCTGGAAACGTTGATCAACGGTGCAACCGTTGACGGCGAAGCTCCAGCTGAAGCAGCTTTCGAAGCATCCGCACTGGCTGACTCTGAATTCAATGGCTCGACCGCAATTGAATCGGCTTCAACCGGAAACACCGGTGGTGAAGTTTTGAATGCGGATCTCGTCTTCCAGCTGAGCGGATCAGGTGGAGCAGAAACGTTCAACTTCGGAGCGGGAACCAGCAAAGACCAAATCGCAGCTGCTGTGAACTTGGTGAGCGACAGCACCGGTGTGACCGCCGACGCAACCACCGGACTGAGCTTCAGCTCATCGGACTACGGTAGCGCTGCTTTGGTCGACATCGACGTCATCAGCGAAGGTGACGGTGGAACGTTCAAGGGCAACCTGGACAACACTCGTTCGATCGGTAACGACATCGTCGCCACTGTGAACGGTGTCGAGGCCAATGGATCAGGCAACGGTCTTTCGATCAACACCAGCTCGCTTGACTTGAACTTGACTGTAGACGACGGCAGCAGCACGAACTTCAGCTTCAGCATCACCGGTGGTGGAGCAACGTTCCAACTGGGCCCAGACGTGACGAGCACCCAACAAGCTAGCTTGGGCATCGGCAGCGTCTCGACCGGTCAATTGGGCGGTGCATCAGGTCGTTTGTACGAACTGGGCAGTGGCCAATCCAAGAGCCTGACCAACGACGTTGAAGGTGCCGCCAAGGTCATCGACGAAGTCATCGGCAAAGTGGTTGGACTGCGTGGTCGTTTGGGATCGTTCCAAAGCACGACGCTGGAAAGCAACTTGGTTTCACTCAACGAAACGAAGGCCAACTTGCAAGAAGCTGAAAGCTCGATCCGTGACGCTGACTTCGCACAAGAGTCGGCCAACCTGACTCGTGCACAGATCCTGGTTCAATCCGGTACCAACGTGCTGTCGCTGGCCAACCAAAACCCACGAAACGTTCTGTCGCTGTTGGGTTAATCCAAACTCAGATCGAACCGGCGTTCCTGATCGCCGCTTGATGCGACAATGAATATCGAAAAGCAGTTGTGAGCCCCGGCTTGCAGCTGCTTTTCTTCGTTTGGTCAGAATGCAAAGTGCACCGAACCTTCGACGGTTTTTGCTCACAGTCATTGTCCGCTCGGATTATGCGGCCGCGGCGATGAGAAACTGCACCGATCAGGGGCTATTTTCCGGGCCCCACCCCTTTGCGTCGCGCATCTTAACCTAGGTGAACTTCGGCATCACGCTTTTGTCGATGGGCAGGTGTTCACCTCGATCCTGCATTCAATCCAACTGAATTGCCCTCGGTCAAAACAAACCGCAATCAATACAGCGGCTTCTTTCGATGAAGATTTGAATTCCGCACGTCGATACAACTATGCGCTGCATGCCGGACAACGTCCTGTGTGCCCGTTTCCAATTCCCGCATCCGGAAACCAGATGTACAACACGGCTGATTCTTTTGTTCGTCCACCGATGACCTTCGTTGGGGACGACGCTTCATCGAATAACAGCGATTCCGAAGCCACTCGCAACGACGCCTCAGCCGTTTCGTTGCCTCGCCCCGGCGAACCAGGCAGCCTCAGTGAGGGAATGAACAACTTCGGCCGCCGAAGTGGGGATGCGTATCTCGAATCGATGGTTCAAACGGCCTCGCCCGCTCGGTTGCGCCTGATGTTGATCGAACGAGCCGTTGAGGTTTCTCGGCACTTGGCCAACCACTGGAATTCACAGCCCGGCAAACGCGGAACAAACGAGTATTCGCTCAAACTGTTGGAACTGTTGTCGGAATTGCTGTCGGGCGTCACAGACGACTCCGTCGAGGTTTGTCGCACCGTGGCCGATCTCTACGTGTTCTTGTGCCAGCACTTGATCGCCGCGGAAGGAAATGGCGACTCAACGATGATCGATGAGATCCGGTTGGTCCTCGAAACCGAAGCCGAAACTTGGCGTATGGTCTGCGCTCGCGAAGGCGACAAGACCAGCTCCAACAAACGAGTCTCGGAGGTCCTTTCGGATGGCGCCGGGTTGAACCTGCAAGGATAGATCGCGACCATTCCCTGCAAGCTTCGCGAGAAAGTTCTCGAAAAGTTTGCGACATCGAGGTCTCAATCGTCGAGCGTCAGAACCGTGGCGATCGCGAAGACAAATTGACTCGAGGAACGAGCCAATTCTTTTTAGGCTGGATGCCGCTTCGCCACCCAGTGCATCCGATCAGAATCCTATGTCATCCTCGCTCGATTCCGCCATCGCTCAGCTCGCCGGTACTCGTTGCTTGGTCACCGGTGCCGCGGGATTCATTGGCTCTCAGATGGTCGAGCGTTTGCTTGATGCAGGGGCAAACGTGGTCGCCCTGGACAATCTCAGCACCGGCTTCCTGCACAACCTGACGCCGTTCTTGGAAGGTCCGCACCAAGATCGACTGACGTTCGTCGAAGGTGACGCGGCTGATCGAGACTGCGTACAAAAATCAGTCGAAGGCGTGGACCATATTTTTCACTTTGCGGCAATGGCGAGTGTTCCACGAAGCATGCGAGAACCAGGCCTTTGTCACGATTGGACCACGACCAGCACTGTTGAATTGTTGGCCGCGGGATCGGCGGCGGGTGTGAAACGGTTTGTGCTTTCGTCGACGAGTGCTGTTTACGGCAACTCGCCCTACGTTGCCAAACGCGAAGACGATATGCCGGCACCCTTGTCGCCCTACGCCGCAGCAAAACTTTCGTCGGAAAACTATTGCCAAGTCTTCCAACGTGAGTTCCCGATCGAAACGGTCATCCTTCGGTATTTCAACGTTTTCGGTCCACGACAAGACCCGCAGAGTGAATACAGCGCGGTGATCCCGCGATTCGTTTCGATGATCCTCAGCGGCGAACGTCCGATCATCTATGGCGACGGGCAACAGTCACGCGACTTTGTCTTCGTACGAGACGTTGCGAACGCAAACATGCTGGCCGCCACTGTCGCCGATGCTGCTGGCGGTGTCTTCAACGTTGGGCGAGGACAGCGCACGACATTGCTGGAGTTGTTGGAGACGCTGCGTGATCTTCTCGAGGGCGACATTCAACCAATTCACGAACCCCCGCGTGCCGGTGACGTGCGAGATTCGCTAGCTGACACGAATCAGATCCGCTCGCGTCTCGGCTTTGAGCCGACCGTCGATATGTCTGAAGGTCTGCGTCAAAGCATCGAATACTACCGAGGCATCTGCTCGACGGTTTGATTCTGTCTCTGGTATCAAGCACGCTGCACCGATGCATCTCTGAGCGTCCCGGCCTACAATCGCGGCTCGTGTCGTTGTTTGTTTGAATCGCCGAGGAATCACCCATGCGTCATTGGATGCTGTTGACCATCCTGTTTGCTCTTTGCAAGCCGGTTGCCGCGGAAGAACCGATGAACGTGCTGTTCATCATCTCTGATGATCTGACATCGACGGCGCTGTCGTGTTACGGAAACGAAGTCTGCCAGACCCCCAATATCGACGCGTTGGCGGCCGATGGCATGCGGTTCACGCAAGCCTACTGCCAAGCGACCTATTGCGGGCCCTCAAGAGCGTCGTTCCTGTCGGGGTACTACCCGCACGCAACGGGCGTTCTGGGATACAAAAGCCCGCGACCGCAAATCGGTGACCGGCAAACATGGCCGCAGTCGTTCAAGGACGAAGGCTACTACACGGCTCGCGTCAGCAAGATCTATCACATGGGGGTGCCGGGCGGAATTGAATCCGGTGGCGATGGCCGCGACCACGATGGCGGCAACGGAGCGGACGACGCACTCTCATGGAACGAACGATTCAACAGTCCCGGCCCGGAGTGGAAAGCCAAAGGAACCGGCGAAACACTCGAAGGCAATCCGAATGGCTTACGTCCCGTCGTCGGAGGCAACACATTCGTTGCGGTGGAAGCCGATGGAGACGACGAGGTCCACTCTGATGGCAAAACCTCCGCCAAAGCTGCTGAGTTGCTTCTCGCGAAACGCAATCGGCCCTTTTGGCTGGGCATCGGTTTCGTTCGACCTCACGTGCCGTTTGTTTCACCGGCGAACTACTTCGAGCCCTTCAAACCATTCAGCAAGCTCGAATTACCGGAACGAATCGATGGCGACTGGGACGACATCCCAAAGCCCGGCATCAACTACAAAACCAGCGTGAACATGAAGATGGATTCACGTCGACAGCGCAAAGCAATCGGTGGCTACTACGCATCCGTCGCCTTCATGGACTCGCAGGTTGGCAAAGTCATGACCGCGTTGCGAGAATCCGGACAAGACGAAAATACAATCGTGGTCTTCACCAGCGATCACGGGTATCACCTGGGCGAACATGACTTTTGGGCCAAGGTTTCCTTGCGGGACGAGTCATCCCAAGTTCCCCTGATCATCAAGGTTCCTGGCAAAGCCCCCGGCGTTTGCGACAGCCTGGTTGAGATGCTGGATCTGTATCCAACAATCGGAAATCTATGCGACGTCCCCGTGCCCGAACACGTTCAGGGCAAAGACATCTCCAAAATGCTTGACGACCCAACTCACACGGTTCGCGAATACGCTTTCAGCGTCGCGCCGATGAGGAAAGGGTTCCTCATCCGAACGGATCGATGGGCCTACATCCAGTACAAAGAGGACGCGTCCGGAGGCATCGAACTGTTTGACATGGAAACGGACCCGAAGCAATTCACCAACTTGGCGACTTCACCGGACCATCAAGACGTCGTCGCTCAGATGAAGCAACGGTTGACGGCAAAACTCACCGAGGTGCGTTCCAACGAACTGGCCACTTCGTCGAACTAGTTGATATCGCGAAGCGACGTGTTCACTCGTCGTCCTGGTAATACATGCTCGCGGTAACACGACCACAGTATTCGCAGTGAGCTTGGATCCGCTTGCCAACCGATGCGGCTCCACAGCGGATTCCTCCGACGTCCCAAACCGATTGTTCACGGTTGCATTGAGGGCACCGGATCATCCAACGCTTTGACGAGTCTCGAACCCGGACAAACCATGCCGCGGGCAAAATGGATTCCGCCATCTGTTGGATCTTCGACATCGTCACACCTCGGTCCACTTGAGCCCGCGAATTCGATACCACACTTCAGTCTAGCGGACCCGCATCAACGCTGGGCAAAGATCTCGCGGCAAATCACCTCAATTCTTCGAGCGTTTGATTGCAAAGTATCTCGTTCTGCATTGCGGTCGACTTCGGCAAAAGAACATTGCAATGGTTGCTCCAGTGACACCACGCGGCAAAACGGGGCGGCGTGACACGGGTAGAATCGAATCAACTTGGGCAATCATCTCGACAAACAGCAAGGCGGAGAGTTTCAGTGAAGGCAATTCTGGCACTAGATCAAGGCACAACGAGCTCTCGAGCAATATTGTTTGCGCACGATGGATCGATCATCGGCGCGTCGCAGAAGGAGTTCACTCAGCACTACCCGAAACCCGGCTGGGTCGAGCATGACGCCAATGAAATTTGGCAAACCCAATTGGAAGTCGCTCGCGATGTCCTGCAGAAACACGAAATGGATAAGTCCGACATCGTCGCGATCGGAATCACCAACCAACGCGAAACGACTCTGGTTTGGGATCGTGCAACCGGCGAACCCATCCACAACGCGATCGTGTGGCAGGATCGACGCACAGCTTCGGCCTGCGATGCATTGCGAGAAGCTGGACACTCTGATCTCGTTCAACAAAAGACGGGATTGATCATCGATGCGTACTTCTGCGCAACGAAGCTGCGATGGATCCTGGATCATGTTCCGGGGGCGAAGGCTCGAGCAGAAAAGGGCGAACTTGCATTCGGCACAATCGACAGCTGGCTGTTTTGGAATCTCACCGGCGGAGACCTGCACGCAACCGATGTGACCAATGCGTCCCGGACCATGCTGTGGAACATCCACACGGGTGAGTGGGATGACGAGTTGCTGGAACTATTTGAAATTCCGAAGGCGGTGCTGCCAACCGTGCATCCTTCCAGTCACGTGTTCGGCGAAACCCAGCCGACGTTGTTCGGGAAGTCGATTCCGCTTGGCGGAGCCGCCGGCGACCAACAATCGGCACTGTTTGGCCAGAACTGCACGCAACCAGGGATGGCCAAGAACACATACGGGACCGGTTGTTTCATGCTGATGAACATCGGCGAGACACCTGCCTCGTCACCGTCTCGGTTGTTGACCACGGTCGCTTGTTGGGACGGAGGAAAGCGAGAATTCGCGTACGAGGGAAGCATTTTCATCGCCGGTGCGATTGTGCAGTGGTTGCGAGACGGGCTGGGAATCATTGAGTCGTCTTCCGAAGTCGAATCACTTGCCGCCAGTGTCGACGACACCGATGGTGTTTACCTCGTTCCCGCTTTCGCTGGTTTGGGTGCACCGCATTGGGACGCCTACGCACGCGGAATTCTGGTCGGGCTGACTCGCGGAACCACCAAAGCTCATATCGCTCGGGCTGCGCTTGAGGGAATCGCTTATCAAGTGGCTGACGTACTCGATGCGATGCGAAGAGATTCCGGCGTGGCCATCGAAGAGTTGCGTGTCGACGGCGGAGCGGCCGCGAATGATCTCCTGATGCAGTTCCAGGCCGACATCATCGGTGCTCGCGTCGTCCGCCCCAAGGTTATCGAAACGACGGCGGCGGGTGCGGCCTACGTCGCCGGACTCGCGACTGGTTTCTGGAAAGATTCCGCCGATATCGAACGCATTTGGGAAACCGACCGAGTGTTCGAGCCACGAATGCCCGCCGAAGAAGTGGCTCGTCGTCGACAACGCTGGGCTGCGGCACTTGAACGATCCAAACAATGGGTGGAACAAGAAGAATCCGCCGATTGATTCAGCATACTCCGACAAGCCACGCCAGTCTTCTCAACAGCTTTTCTTCCACCCTCACGCAACATGCAACGTCAACAATCTCTGACAAAACTCAAAGAACGGTCCGAGCCCTGGGACATGGTCATCATTGGTGGCGGTGCAACGGGAGTTGGGATCGCCATGGATGCCGCCAGCCGTGGAATGGATGTCTTGCTTCTCGAACAAGCGGACTTTGGAAAGGGTACGTCCAGTCGC
This sequence comes from Rhodopirellula bahusiensis, assembly GCF_002727185.1. NCBI lineage: Bacteria > Pseudomonadati > Planctomycetota > Planctomycetia > Pirellulales > Pirellulaceae > Rhodopirellula > Rhodopirellula bahusiensis. The sequence continues at coordinate 170,553 of NZ_NIZW01000013.1, read as the reverse complement.
AGTACAAAGTTGGTGCATGGTGGTGTCCGATACCTTCAGCAGGGCAACATCACCTTGGTCCGAGATGCGTTGAAAGAACGCACACTTCTCCGCAACAATGCACCACAGTTGGTGCATGACATGCCGTTCTTGATTCCCTGCAAATCTCGTTGGGAACGGATGTACTACGCGATTGGATTGAAGGTTTACGATTGGTTGGCGACTGGAAATCGTTTCGGGCAATCTCACGCGGTCAATCAGAAGGAGTCGCTCGAACGAGTCCCAACGATCAAACCACAAAAAGCCAACGGCGGCGTCATCTACCACGACGGGCAATTCGATGACACGCGTCTGTTGATCAGCATGGCGCGAACTGCCGACGAGCAAGGTGCTTGTTTGCTGAACTACTTTGCCGTCACTGATCTGACCAAAGACGAAACCGGCGAGATCAACGGTGTCGTCGCAGAAGACCGCGAAACGGGCGAAACCCATTCGATCGCAGCGCGTCGTGTGATCAATGCCGCTGGGCCGTTCTGTGATGCGGTTCGAGCGATGGATGAACCGGCGGCAGAAAGAATGCTGGCGGCCAGTCAAGGCGTGCACATCGTTCTGCCTCGACGCTTCTTCCCCGGTGACATCGCCATGATCGTCCCGAAGACATCCGATGGACGGGTCCTGTTCATCATCCCATGGCACAACCATGCCGTCGTCGGAACGACCGATACCGCGATCGATTCCGTTTCGTTGGAGCCCAAACCACAAGCCGGAGAGATTGAATTTCTTCTTGAAACCGCGAAGGAATATTTGGTGGAGGCACCATCGCGTGAGGATGTCCTCAGCGTGTTCACTGGAATTCGCCCGTTGGTCAAAGGTGACAAATCATCGCGGACGGCATCGTTGTCACGCGATCACACCATCCGAATTTCCGATTCGAAGTTGATCACAATCACTGGCGGTAAATGGACGACAGTCCGAAAGATGGCCGAAGATTGCGTCGACCGAACGATTGCATCGACGAAGAACGCTGCCAATCCTTTGACCGCCAATGCGTGCCAAACGGAATCACTGCATTTGCATGGCTACGATCCCAACTCGGGTTCCACCAACACGGTCGCAGGCGCGGGACGTGGTCACTATGGATCGGACCTCCCGGAGATCGAAAGACTCGAACGAGAAAAGCCGGATTGGGCTGCACCCATGCATCCGGACCTTTCGATCACTGGCGGTGAAGTGATCTGGGCGATTCGCTATGAAATGGCCCGAACGGTCGAAGACGTCCTGGCACGCCGAACTCGATGTTTGTTCCTGAACTCGGACGCCGCACTACAAATCTCTGAGACGGTCGCAAAGATGATGGCGAACGAATTGAACCGCGATCAAACATGGACCGAGGAGCAACTCGCATCATTCCAGAAGCTTTCCGAAGCCTATCGAATCTAGTCGCTGACCGGCAAACACCATCGCATTCGCTCGGCAAAGTCCGCTTGAAAGTCAGGTCGCCACCGACTGACGGAGGTTCGGGGTTCATAGGACGGAGTTGCGGGTCGATCGAGGTACCAACCGTCCTTTTGTTTCGCAAACTCGCCGCCCCAACCCGGCCGAGTCGGATCATCGGAGTCGTTGCCTCCACGGGGAAGGAAGAAAAACCATGAAGGCGTGTCGCCTTCTTTCATGCAGCCATGTGGGTTCGGTGCAGTCCACGTTTTTGTCGGGTAGAGACTTCCCAGCGGTCCCATTTGACGCACATTCGTTTCGATCCAATCGCGACTGGTCAGACTGACATCGCCCGTCAGATACATCCCACGAAAATTCGCGATGCGTTTGTCGGCCTTGGGCGTTGCAGTGGAAAGGACGTAATGCATCCCAGGAAACTCGCTGCGCATCCAATCTGCAATTCCATCTTGGTCGGCGATGTCATAAACGCGAAACTTTCGGACGAACTTTGCCAATCCATCCGCCCCACGCTCTGATTTGACTCGGTACAAAGCCTGGGCCAAGTCCGTTTGCCCGCCCCAAATGGTGATGCACAACGGCGACTCAACCGAGCCTGCATCAATTCGTTCGATTAACAATCGAGAGCCATCCGTGTCATGCCCTTCGCCAACGTGCTCGCGTTCGCGAAGCGGGTTCCCGGAGACAACAACGCTCCGCAGCGTCTTCGCGGTCGGCCATCCATCGCCGTGCTTTTGCAGATTCGGTCGAACGGTTTCATAAGCGTCGATCAGTTGGTGAATCAAGTCAGGACGCGTGATCGATTCCTCTAGCTCGCCGCGTGTTCCAGACGCACTCGCGATCAAAGCTTCGATTTCAAACTCATTGGAGTAAACCAGCAATCGAATCAACGATTGTGTGTCATCAGGATCACCGCCGATGTCGGTCAATACCGCCAGTCGTGGGCGTTCAGCCGAGACAGTCGAGGCAAACAGTGACGCGACACATGTCAGAATCAAAGGTGTCGCTAAAAGTCGCTTTGGAATCGGCACATCAATCTCTTTGCAAACGCGGGTCAGTTCTTTAGATGCTTTGAGTGTATAGACCGCGACGAAAGGATGTTGCCTGTCCTCTGTCGGATCCAATCGCATTGTGGTGTAATGTTTCCCGCTGGCAAGCAGCGGAGGCGTCCATCATGTCGCTCTTCGCCGTTTGCGATCACGCTGGAATCGGTCCCTGGTGAACGTCGCGATGGACTCACCGCGATTTGATTCCTTCTCTGCTGTGATTCACCGATCGCTCAACTTTTCTAGCAACGTTTCCTCATGACCCAATCATTTCATATCGTCATCTTAGGTGGCGACGGCATCGGCCCCGAAGTATGCGACCAATCGGTTCGACTGCTCGAGGCGATGCAGCCACATTTGGACAACGTTGAGTTTCGGCTGGATCATCACAGCGTTGGTGTCGGTGAATACCAACGTTCTGGCGAAGCATTGCCGCAATCAACATTCGATGCTTGCGTTGAATCCGACGCCGTGTTGCTGGGTGCAATGGGATTGCCGAACGTCCGCTACCCCAACGGAAAAGAGATCGCACCGCAGTTGGATCTTCGCGAAAAGTTGCAGTTGTACGGTGGAGTCCGCCCGATCCAACTGTTCCACGAAGATGACACGCCGCTGAAGGGTCACGGCCCCGGTGACATCGATTTCGTACTTGTTCGGGAAAGCACCGAAGGACTGTTCTACGGTCGCGACGCGATAGCGGATTTGGACGCCGACGAAGCTTGCAACATGTTGCGGATCACGCGTTCCGCGTCAGAGCGAGTTTGCCGATTGGCGTTCGAAACCGCTCGTCGCCGCGATCGCAAAAAGACGGTCACCTTGATCGACAAAGCCAACGTGCTTTCTTCAATGGTTTACTTCCGTCACATCTTCGACGAGGTCGCGAAAGACTTCCCTGATATCAAAGCGGAACACGTTTATGTCGATGCGGCGGCGTTGTTCTTGGTTCGGCGACCACAAGACTTTGATGTCATGGTGACCGAGAACATGTTCGGTGACATCCTGTCGGACCTTGCGGCGGGGCTAGTTGGCGGAATGGGAATGGCTCCATCCGGCGACATCGGTGACACAGCAGCTGTGTTCCAACCCTCTCACGGATCGGCTCCCGACATTGCCGGTCAATCCATCGCCAACCCGATCGCGATGCATCTTTCGACCGCGATGATGTTGGAGTGGCTGGATCACCCCGAAACTCGCCGTGCAGCGCATGCACTCAACGCTGCCATCGCCGACGTATTGTCGGACCCAACCCAGCGCACCGCCGACATGGGCGGCAAGCTCTCGACCGTTGAGATCACCGACAAAATCGCAGACCGCATGAGCCGACGACTGCAAGGCGAAACGACCGCTGTTTGAGATTCGCGTCGAACTGATTCGACAGCGAGCACTATCAACTTCTTTTGAACGGACACTGCGATGCCCACACGCTTCTTTCTGATCCTCGGCGCGTTCATGTTGTCCGTGCTGATGTGGGTGGATCGAGCTTGTATCTCGGCGGCCAAAGAAGACATGGCGACCGATCTGGGATTTTCGGATCAACAGATGGGTTGGGTCATGTCGGCCTTCGCGTTGGGTTACGCACTCTTCCAAGTCCCCAGCGGCAAATTGGCCGATCGATTTGGACCGCGGCGAGTGATGACGGTTGTCTGCCTGATTTGGTCAGCGTTCACGGTTCTGACGGGAGTTGTCCGGGGCCTGACGGCCATGATTGGATTGCGATTTTTGTTCGGTATGGGCGAGGCCGGCGGCTACCCGACCCTGGCTCGAGCATTCACGTCGTGGCTGCCCATGAATGAAAGAGGGATCACCAACTCGATCAGCTTTTCCGGCGGCAGACTGGGGGCGGCACTCGCGATGCCCGGAGTGGTCTGGTTGATCGGCGCTCTCGGTGGGTGGCAACAAACATTTTGGTTCTTCGGCGCACTGGGAATCGTGTTTGCGTTCGTTTGGTTCCTGCTCTTTCGTGACCTTCCCGAGGACCACTTCGCTGTTTCCGAATCGGAAGCGGCCCACATCATCGATTCGAGATCACCCAAACGGTCCGGCACGACCACTGAGGTCGCGGAAGCCCCCATCCGATTCACGCAAATGTTGCGGTCGAGCAACATGCTGATGCTGATGGTCCAGTACGTCGCCCACAACTTCACGTTCTTCTTCACCGTCAGTTGGTTCTTCCCTTACCTAAAGGAACAGTACTCTTTGACCAGCCAGCAAACCGGGCTCTATGCCGCGGCGCCGTTGCTGTGCGGAGTGGTTGGGAACTGGCTGGCTGGCTTCACCGTCGATCGGCTCTACAGTCGTGGCCAATGGAAACTCTCTCGGCGATTGCCAGCCGCGATCGGTTTCGCTTTGGGTGCGATCGGGATGAGCTTGTGCGTAAACATGACCACACCCATGTCCGCAGTGATTTGCATGTGCATCGCGATCTTCGGCAGTGACATGATCCTCAGCCCATCTTGGTCAACTTGCATGGACATTGGTGGCAAGAGCGCCGGTGCGGTCAGCGGAGCCATGAACATGGTCGGAAACCTGGGCGCGTTCGCAACTTCATTGTCGTTCCCCTATTTGGTCGCCCACTTCAATGCACACGAGCCGTTCTTCTACTCCGCCGCGGCCCTGAACGTGGTGGCGATCTTCATGTGGTTCCGTATTTCTCCTGATCGTTCCATCGCGGAAGAGCTGAACACCTCGTCGCCAGTAGCGGGAGCCACTCCATGAACGCAAATTACGAGGGTAATCGACTCCGAGGCGCGGTGATCGGCGCCGGCTACTTCAGCCAGTTCCACTACGATGCCTGGAACCGGATGGACAACGTCGAGATCGTTGCGTGTTGCGATGTTGACGTCGACAAAGCCCATGAAGTTGCAAAGAAGTACTCCGTCAGTTCAGTCCATTCGGACTACCGACAGATGCTCGATGAACACGAACTGGATTTTGTTGACATCATCACACGTCCGGACACTCATCTTCGGTTGGTCGACGAGATATCGCAGCGTGGTCATGCGATCATTTGCCAAAAGCCACTCGCACCGACGGTCGAGGAAGCCCGCGAATTGGTCGCGCTGACGGAAGAACGTGGAATCCGCTTCATGGTTCACGAGAACTTCCGATTCCAGCCTTGGTATCGCGAAATGAAACGGCTGATGAACGAGGGTGTCATTGGCAGTCGCTTGCATTCACTTTCGTTCCGCAACCGGGCCGGTGATGGACATGGGGCGGATGCGTATCTCGCTCGCCAACCCTACTTTCAAACGATGGAAAAGTTCCTGATTTTTGAGGCTGGCATCCACACGATCGATACGTTTCGATATCTCGGAGGCGAGATCGATCAGACTTGGTGTTGGCATCGCCAGCTTAACCCTGCCATCGCAGGCGAGGACACCGCGGTGGGTGTCTTTCGCTTTCACGATGGTGCGATGGGACTGTACGACGCCAATCGGTTCAATGAATCAACGGCCAAGAATCCTCGATACACCTTCGGCGAGGTTTTGCTGGAAGGCGACGAAGGATCCATTCGCCTTCATGATGACGGTCGCCTGACAATTCAGCGTTTGGGTGAATCCGAAAATGAGCATTCTTATTCGCCCAGCCAACATGGTTTCGCTGGAGACTGCGTTTTCGCGACCCAACGACACTTCATCGATCAACTGCAAAGCGGCGAGCCTTTCGAGACGGACGGCCCGAGCTACCTGAAGAGTCTAGCGGTCCAGGAAGCGATGTATGATTCGTCCCGATCGGGATCGTGGGAGACGCCAAAAGTATGAAAGTCATCGACCTGACACTGCGTCTCGAACCGGGAATGCGCGGGTTCGAATCGGAGAGCAAATTCACATTGGCCGAGAACGGTTGGAACGCGAGCACGCTGCATCTGTATTCGCACTGCGGGACGCACATGGATGCACCGCTCCACTTTGAAGCGAGCGACCAAACCATCGATGAGATCCCGCTGCAAGATTGCATCGGTAACGCTTGGTTGGTGGATCTCGCCCACCTTCCACCAAAAACTCCGATCGAAGTATCGCACCTAGGTGAACTCGCCAATCGTTTTCCCCCCGGAGACGCGTTGTTGCTGCGGACGATGTGGAGTCAGCATGTCAGTGACCCGACCTATTATCGGGACAACTTTCAGCCGATCAGTCCGGGCCTGGCTCGTTGGATGGTGGACCGAAAAGTTCGCTTGGTGGGCGTTGAACCTCCATCCGTCGCGGATGTCAACAATCTTCCAGCGGTCACGGAAATCCATCAAATCCTGCTCGGCGGAAATGTGATCATCGTCGAAGGCTTGACCAATCTGGATGCAATCACGGAACCAAATTGTTTGTTCGGTGCCATGCCGCTCAAGGTTGCGGGTGGAGATGGAGCGCCCTGCCGAGCGTTTGCTTTGCTGAATTGCCCCATCGAAGCTTGAGACGCTCGCCTTTTCAAATCCCCATCACCCCTGCTTCGCTCCAACTCCCATGAAACAAGCACTCTCGGAAGCTCTGCAAGGCATCGCGGCAGAACGCTCTGAATCGCTACTCCCCGAAATTCGCGAAGAACTCGAGCGAACCAACCGGAAGATCGTTGTGTTAGATGATGATCCGACCGGAACCCAAACCGTGTACGACACGCCGGTTCTGACCACTTGGGGGAATCGATGAGTTGATCGCGGCGTTGAATTCGCCATCGAACCTGTTCTACATCCTCACCAATTCACGTGCGTTGACCGAACCCGATGCAATTCAATTGGCCTCGCAAATTGGTGAGAACCTGACCGAAGCTGCTCGCCGAACTGATCAACGGATTGTCGTCGTCAGCCGAAGCGATTCGACACTTCGTGGCCACTACCCCGCGGAAGTCGACGCGATTGCTGCCGCCGTTGGGACACCTGATGCCGTTCACGTGATTGCCCCGTTCTTCCTGCAAGGCGGTCGTTTCACGATCAACGACGTTCACTATGTCGCTGAAGATGATGGTTTGGTTCCCGCGGCAGAGACGCCATTTGCCCAGGACGCTGCGTTCGGATTTTCAAACAGCGATCTGAAAGAATGGGTTGTCGAAAAGCACGGCGGAAAGATCGATCCAAATCAGATTGTTTCTATCGGGTTGAACGAACTGCGTTCGCCCGACCTGACGCCGCTTCAAGATCGGTTGACCAGCCTGTCTCCAGGATCAGTTTGCATCGTCAACGCGGCCTCGATGCGAGACATCGAAGCCTTCGTTTTTGCAGCTCAATCTGCCGAACAGAAAGGACAAACGTTCGTCTATCGGACTGCCGCAAGCTTCGTTCAAGCCTTCGCTGGGTTGGAACCAAGAGAACTGCTGAGCGCAGATGAGATGGTCGACGGCGATTCGGAAACCGGATTGATCGTCGTTGGTTCGTACGTCCCCAAGACAACTCAACAACTCGCCTGTTTGCTCGAGAATGAACCGGAACTGAAGTCCGTCGTTTTGGATGTCGACCAATTGCTATCCGATGATAGTGAATCGTACATCCAAGAAATTGTTCAAGAAGTGAGCATTGGATTGCAACGATCCAACGTCGTTCTCTCCTCGTCGCGAAAATTGGTGACCGGGAATGACGCCGCGTCCAGCTTATCAATTGGCAGTCGAGTTTCAGACGCTCTAGTTTCCGTGGTCGAGAGACTCACTCAGCGTCCTCGATTCCTGATCGCAAAAGGCGGAATCACTTCCAGCGATGTCGCGACCAAGGGTTTGCGAGCGAAACACGCGATGGTGCTCGGGCAAATTTTGCCTGGTGTACCAGTGTGGAAGATGCCGTCCGACAGCCACTTCCCTGGTATCGCTTACGTCGTCTTCCCTGGCAACGTCGGCGGCAGCGACGCGTTGCTGCATGCCTTTCAAAAACTCAAAGCCTGAATTCACGTACCCAACGAGGATCCCGTGTCGACGACACCACTGTTCAAGAAGCTCGATCATATCGCCATCGTGGTCCGCGACACCGATGAGGCACTCGCTTTCTACCGCGACCAACTGGGGCTGCCCGTTGTCATCGACGAACACATTGAGTCAGGTAACGTTCGGTTGACCCACTTGGACATGGGCAACCTGCATTTACAACTCGTCCAACCACTGACAGACGACCATCCGCTAATCGAACATCTAAATCAAAAAGGCGAGGGGCTTCATCACCTTTGCTTCGAAACCGAGGATGTCCGTCAAACCTTCGCGGAACTGCCGGGCCGCGGAATGGCACCCAAAAGCGAAACGCCTCACGATGGCGTGCTTGGAAAGAAGGCTGGCTTCATCGATCCAGCCAAAACTCGCGGCGTGATCTGGGAAATGACCGGCCCTCAGTAGTCCTCGCTATGCCACATCCGCCTCATTCGCTTCGTCTATTCGGACGGTTTGCCGGCTTGTTGCTGACGAGCTGGGTCGTGATGACGATGACGCACGAACTGGGTCACATCTTCGGCGGATGGAGTGGTGGTGCGACGTTGGTGGATGCCGACCTGCGGCCGTGGCACCTCCCGTACTCAATTCACTCGCCCGATCCATCTCCGTTGCTGACGCTGTGGTCGGGACCAATCGTTGGGGTGGCTATTCCGATTGTTGCCGCAGTCATCATTCGTTGGCGTTCGGCGTGGTTTGTGGCCGACTTCTGTATCCTTGCAAACGGAACCTACCTAGCTTTAGCCTGGCTGGCAGGGGATCCGCACTTGGACACTTCGCGTCTACTCGAATCTGGCGCATCGTCGATATCCCTCGCGACCTACTGCGTCCTCACCATTAGCTTAGGCTACGTGCGCTTCCGCAATGATTGCGTGATGTTGTTGAGCGAAAACCAGCCCACCAATCACTCACAGGAATCCGAATCCGCCGACACCGCGTCCAGGTGACCTTGTATTCGGCAGCCGCGGCGTTGGCATTTCACTTCGATACACTTGCTGCACATCCAAATCATGCTCCAATCGACGCTTCTGCTCGCAGTTCTCGTTTTATCAGAGGTCGCATCGCCGACAGCTGCAACAAGTGCTTCGACGCTTGAGAACGTTGTCATTGACACGACGCCAATTGCCGGAAACACCCCGCGAGTTCTTCTGGTCAATGAAACGAAAGACGTCTGGTCGAGACTGAAGGAGACGCAATACACACACCGCAAGCAAAGCGTGATCGATCTCGATCGAGGAATTGTCAAATTTGATTGCAGCGGATTTGTATGTGAGGTTGTGCTGAAGAATGCGTTGCCGGATCACTACCGACGGATCAATAGCTATCTGAAGAAGAACCGCACATCGATTCCTTCCGCCGAGAACGGTCGGATGTGGATGACACGTCCGTTGGCTGGATTGTTCTACGACTACCTTGAAAAACAGCAACCGGACGATTGGCTGGTTTTTCGTTCGCCCGAGGATCTGATGCAGGGCGACATAATCGTTGCTCGCTACGACGACGAATGGCGGATCCGCCGCGGGAAATCGACGACGGGGCACATCATGATCGCTTGGGACGTCAAGCAAGCGGAAAGCGAGACCTCGATCCAGGTCCGCGTTTTCGACTCCTCACAAGGAGCCCATACAAAACGACTCGACACTCGCCATCAAGTTGACGGTCGGGTCACGGCGATCGACAACTCGGGAATCGGTTCCGGTGTCATGCGGTTTCGACTGGACAGGCAGGGAAACGCGAACGGCTACAAGTGGAGCCTCACCAGCAAACGCTGGTACAACCAACTCGGAACTGAAGAAGCCACAGGCAACCAGCACTACGATCGCCTGGAAGGCATTCTGTTCGCGAGACCAATTGATCCTGTCGATACAGATACCAATCTTAGCGACGAGAATCTGAACTAGCCGACGATTGCTTCCACCAACCCACCAGCCGTCGATGAGTCTTCGGAACCACCGGCAGCAATGAGCAATGAATCGGATTCAACCAACGGCGACAACGTGATTGTGAACTGAGTCCCCTTGCCGGGCGTCGAGTCCACCTTGATTGTTCCGCCATGCTGGTTGACGACCACGTCATATGCAATTGCCAGTCCCTGCCCCGTTCCCTTCCCGACATCTTTGGTCGTGAAGAACGGGTCAAAAACTCGACACTTGATACTCTCTGGCATACCGGTGCCCGTGTCGCTCACAATGATTTGGACATCTTCTCCAACCTTGCGAGTTGCAACGGTGATGTTCCCCAGTTCGCGGGATTCGCTGCCAATGAGTTCCTCGATTGCGTCCGCGGAGTTGACCACCAAGTTTAGAATCACCTGACTCATTTGTGCAGGGAACATCGGCAGCGGACTAATTGTGTCGTCGAGTTCTAGTTCCAAATTGGCAACGTACTTCCAATGGTTTCTCGCCACTGTGGTTGCGTCTCGGATCAGCTGATTCAAATCCATCACGCTCTTGTCCGAGGTTCCGGGATGCGACATCGTCTTCATTGCTCGAACGATATCAATGACACGGTTTGACGCATCATGCGCTTCTTGGATGGATTCAGTGATGTTGCGTTGCAACGCATCGAAGCGACATGACGCTTCGGCTTTTGGAACGACTTGCTGCGCCAGCTCACTTGGTTCATCGTCCTCACGCAGTTCACGATAGGCGTTGATCAGGTTGAAAGCTTTGTCGAAAGCCGAATTCAAATATTCAACGTTTCCGAACACGCACTGCATCGGGGTGTTGATCTCGTGCGCAACTCCGGCCGCAAGCTGTCCGATGCTCTCCAGCTTCTGCGTTTGTGACAATTGACGCTGCATTTCCTTCTTGCTGGAGATGTCCCGAATCACAGCTTGTTCGTAGAGTCGTCCAGAAAGTTCAAACGAGACAGCGGAGATATCACATTCAAACGCCCTACCGTCTCTCGTTTGATAAGTCCATTCGAAGTGCTTCTTTCCTGTATGGCGGATCATTTGCATGATTCGATCAGCTTCAAGATCGGATCGCTTTCCATCCGGCTGAAACTCCGGGGAGAGAGCCATCACGTCCACGTTGCGCATCGCTTCGACGCTATCGAAACCGAACAACTCCAGAGCCCTCGGATTGCAATCCAGGAGTTCGCGATCCGACAGGAACAAGATTGCATCCTGTGAGGAATAGAACATCGCCTGCGAACGCTTTGTGTTCTCGACGAGCGCCATTTCAACCCGTTTACGCTCATTGATTTCCATGGTCGTTCCAGCCATGAAACTCGCCTTCCCGTGTTGATCGCGGGCGACGGCCTGTCCCCTTGCAAACAGCCAGTTGTACTTTCCATCTGGACGCTTGCATCTCCATTCGATCTGAAAGACGTCGGTTTCGCCAGCAATACAGCGACCGACTTCGCCCTGGACGTATTCAAGATCATCCTTGTGAACGCGAGCGAACCAAAGTTCAATTAGATCGCCTTCTTTTGAACAACTATGGCCCGTGATCGCTTGGCAACGACTGTCGTAGAACACGATTTCATTCGCCACATCCCAGTCCCAGATGGACATCCGGCCTCCGTCGAGAGCATACTCGATTCGTTTGGTCGCTTGCTTCAGTTCTTCAGCAGATTCATGGGCTTCGGTGACATCATTCTTGATGGCCAAATATCCAATGTGTTCGCCGTCATCATCGAGAAGAGGCTGAATATCGAGATTGACCCAGTAGTGGTCGCCATTCTTCCTACGATTCAAGAGTTCTCCATGGAAACCCTGCTGCCTACTAAGAGATGAGCGGATGCATGCAATCGTTCCGGGATCAGTTTCCTCGCATTGAAGAAAGCTGCCCGGGCTCTTTCCAACAACTTCCTCAAACTCATAACCGCTGATGCGAGTGAATCCTTCATTAACCCAGGTAATCTTTCGATTGACGTCCGTGATGATGACCGAATTGGTCGTTCGTTTCGCGACCATCGCCAGCTTTCGCAGATCAACGGTCATTCGAGCTGCCGTTCGATTGGCTCGATAAGCGCTCGAACTTAACACAAGCACGAGTGACGAAACCAAAATGGTGCAGCAGGCCCCGCCCAGCCCAATGGTCCAAACCAGCGAAGCAGTGGTGGTCGTAAAAGCCTGGGTCGGGAACATCTCGATGTCCCAACGTTGTCCAGCGATTCGCTCCGAAGCATGATGTTTGAATTCACTCGCGTAGGAGTTGCTCAACTCGCCACTTGATGCAACCTCATACTCTCCCGACGATCCTTCATGAATGAACAAGCGGTATCCAAGTTCGCATCCGGTTGCAGATTCCAAACCCTCAAAGACAGCTGATGAATCGATCACCATCCCGACCCAACCGACGATCGAGGCCAGCCTTTCTTCTTCGGTTGTGGGCATCCCACGGTAGTGTGGAACCATGAAGAGGAAGTTCGCCTCATCCGGATCCGCACCCACTAACTGCAACCTGGGGGTGATCTGTGCTTGCCCCGTGCGTGCGGACAATTCCGCAGTTCTACGGCGAGACAGGTCTTCGCCCATGTCGAACCCAATCACTTTTGTGAATCGCGTCCCGGGCTGTACAAATTTGACGATAAAATGAGCAGGAATCAGGCGTTCGTCACCAACTCGATCGTAAGGAACTCCGGCTACCTTGGGCGTCATCAAATGCAACGCGGGCAATCCGGATTCAACCAACTCGTCGCTGAGTGTTTCCAAGGCTTCTGGAGTGTCAGGCACGACCTCGAGATATCCAAACGCCTCAGCACCTAAAAATTCATCATCAAAGTCGATCTGCGACAGAAGGTTGGTGAATTCGTCATACCGTACGGAATCGCTCGATGAAAAAAGGCACTGGACTGCGACCAGCGCCAATTCGCTCTGTTGCATTCGACGCTGAAACTCACCGTGCAAACGGTCCGCCAGGTGTTCGAAGCGTTCTCGGTCGTGACGCATTGCTGAACGTCGCACGATGTTTAACGTGGCGGCCGTCGTAGCAATTCCGACGCAAGCAACCACTAGTGCGAGAGTGAGTGAACGCTTCATGACACTTTCTGGGGGTAGGATCACCAGACGCCATTTGGGCGTCTCAAACCAATAGGCGATCAAGCACTGATCGTAAAATGAGCATCTGATTGTGGTGGAATTTGTTTTCCTTTACCGAGCTGCAATGCACCCTCGATCGCCTCAATGATTTCACCACGTGGCGAGGGTTTGTTCATCAATCGATAGACGTTCGATTCTTCGAGTGCCCGTTGTTCGCTCTCTTCGTCTTGATTACCAGTCAGAATAATGCAGGGAATAGTTGGCCATTCCGCTGCGATCTTCTTCACCAATTCGACGCCATCCATCATGGGCATACGCATATCGCTCACAACACAACTGATTGGCGTTTCGCTTCGCAGAATTTCAAGAGCCCTAAGGCCTGATTCGGCGGTCTCAACTTCGTAGTCACTTTCCATGCTACGTCTGAGCACGCGTAAGACGATGGTGTCATCATCCACGAATAGTATTCGTTCAGTACTGCACATGCGGATTCTCCCCACCTGAGAGTGAAACATGAAATGATTTGGAAAGCGGGGCACAACAAGACTAGCCCCCTTTTGTGACCGACTGCGATACTTCCGCGGCAATACGTGGTGGCCATTGACTTCAAGTTCCGTCAAACGGCCCAATCGTCACAATCGGATTTCCGGCTTAGGAACGCTCCAAATGTTGGGTCGGTTCCCGCCCAAGGAAAGAGATCCTGGACCTTTTTACGCGAGTAGCCGCTGCGTCCTCGACCAAATTTAGAAGTCGCTGCGAGCAAAGTAGAGGCAGCTCAGCAGCATCATCGCGATGATGAATACACCGCAACTGATGATCGGTGTGGCGATGCCGTATCGAACCACTTCGCCAGTTTCCATATCACCACCGCCGATAATGAAAGCCTTCTTCCCAGAAACCATTCCGGCGGTGGTATCGCCAAGCGCCAGGACCTGAGGCGTCAGCAATTCCAACAACCCAATCCCATAACGATCCACATTTCTCCAGAACGAGCGTTCGGGTTCGATGCTGCGGCTCAGGGTGAGTCCCCAAGAACCAGATTGATTGCTGATTTCAAACTCACTGATTCGGTCGACATTGTGCGCGACGATCAGCTGGACCGAGGTCGAGTCCGCCGCGAATTCCACCATTGCCGTTTCGATGTCGTCGACCGGCAGTGTCGAGATGATTTGCAACTGTATTGTTGAATCGTCCGCCTCCGTCGCTTCTCTCTCGATCACGCTCAGCAAGTGGCCATTGCCTTCCGTGGTCACGACAAAGAACAAATCATCGGCGACCGCGTGAATGGCAAGAGGTGCGATTTCATCGGGCCAATCGCCCGCGTAAATCTCTTCCAATTCGCTAAGATCAAACAAGCGAGCCACCTCGTCGCCGGTGCTGGCGATCACAAACTGATCTGACGCCGCCAACACGGGAGGCAAGGGTGTGTCAGACCGAAGCAAATCCGCCGTGTGGTTGCGTTGCCATACGTTCTCCGTTGGATCGCCATCGGGTTCCAGCAACTGCAATTGACTGCCATTCAAAATCAGCAACCCCGTCGATTCGCTCGAGTTCCCTTCAGACGATTGATCCGCGCTCAATGGCACAGCCAAACGGATCGGCGGACTGAGCGCCACGTTCCTCGGCAGAATCGAGACGAACTCCTCCGTCGCACCACCTTGCATCGTCACCAGCGTGCTCAACCAAGCGCCGATGGAATTCGATGATTGACCGCGAGGTGAACGACCGTCTTCGCCATCGTTATCCTCCGCATTTGACTCGTCGGAATCGTCTTCCACCTTCTTTCCAATCGAAGACAGAATGTCTCGATTGTGTGTGATCAACAGGTCTGCTGTGTTGACCGCGAGTGTGTGCCCTGAGCCAGACTTGTCCGTCACGCCGATTGGAATCAAGCGTTCGGTCGCCGTTGGCAAACGCAACCCCGGTTGCGGTTTCCAATCGTTGTCACGAGCTAGCACGATGAGGTCGAGCGACCCTGAACCAAACGGATTGAACTTCCCGTTGCGGATTCTTGCCGTCAGCACGTGGTCTGCATCAATCGCGACGGGTCGCAAGACGCGATCGTTGGACATCGCCTTGCCATCAATCACAGGAACCCATTGAGACTGTTCTTCATCCATTCGGTTCAGTCCACCGCCGTTGGTGACCGACAGCAAATCATCGCCGGCACGAACCAATCCAGCGACACGGTCAGGTTGAACAATCCGCGTGTCAAACACACCCGCAATGATGCTGAACACCAAGCAAATCGCTGCCAACGCACCTGCCGCCGCGATCGAGATGATTGGCGATCGCCACTTCAAACCAGCCGGAACAGAAACACTGAAGAACACTGCAAACAAGAACACCGCGACGGGGATGCACCACAAGATTCGCGGGTTCCAAATTTCAAGTCGCATCCCAGCGATCAAGTACAAACCGATGACCAACTGAGCCACGCATAAGAATACGAACGCGCATCCGCCAACAAACTTTGCGATCAGCAAGGCGGGTCGCGAGACCGGTTTGCTCAACAACAAGTGCAACGATCCCGTTTGCAACATGTCTGGGATCATGGACGCGGTGACAAGAATGCCTAGGAAAACCAATACGAAACCGAGAAGCCAATGAACCAAAGTCGGAATGACAAATTGGTTGAACAGGGACTCAAACTGAGTTCGGTCGATCTCGAAACCGGTCGGAAAATCCAATGTGCCATACGTCAGCAACACTGATCGCGCACTTCGAGCCTCGAAGACGCCCGGCAAAGCGGCCTCGATCCGAAGCCGAGCACGACGTCGAACCAATGAATCGGAGAGTTCCTCAACCGGCTTTTCGTCTAGTTCACGCAGCTCGCGAAGCCGAACGGTCTCTTCCCAAGCACTCGCGTCGTACCAATGTCGCGAATCAGCTGCATCACTTGCTGCATCAGCCGAATCGCCGTCGGCGTCCGGATTGCCTTTCGCAAGTTTGAACTCCTGGTCGATCAATTCGTTCAAAGCGTCGGTCAACATCGGCAAAGGAATCCGGACCTCATCACCTTCGCCAACACGCTTCAGCTTTCGCGACAATTCCTCTGGCATCGCCGCCGCGATTCGGCCCAACGGAGCGTCCTCTTGCTTTGGGTCGACCATGCCTTGAGCAAGCATGGCCTTCATTCGCGTTCCGTTGTAAACGTCGAAGAAGCGGAACGTCGTCGTGTAGTCTTCGCGGACTCCGATTGGCGCAAGCATCGCCAGCAGTATCCAGATTGCCAGCATCGCGGCCCAAAGAACTCGCGAGGCCATCGCCGCGTGAAACGAATCCCAAACGACGGCGAAATAAGGTCGCCAATTCAAAGCATCTCTCCCGGGATCGTATTCAAAACAGAGGGTGTCGCCGATTTTCCGACACGAGACGAAGCCGCCGAGATCACGACGCCGATGTCGTGGCTGGAACAGGAGATCCAGATTGCTGCACCAATCGCATGAAGGTGTCTTCCAGCGTGTGTCGGTGCGGTTGCAAGGTCACGACCGATCCGTCCAGACCGCGAACCACATCCACGCTGGCATCCACGTCGGCTTGATCATCGCAATTCAATTGAACTCGCCACAGATCCTTCGTGTTGTTGGATCGAACCAATTGCCATGCAGAATCGCCCGACATCATTGGCTGCAATTGATTCTGCAATCTGTCCAAGTTGGATCGTTCGAGCTCGATCTCCATGTGGATGGTCAACTCAGATGTTGCGACTTCCAACCCGGGTCCGCTCAGATTGTTGATGGGTCCCGAGGCCAGCACACGGCCCTTCGCCATGATCGCCAAGTGCGTGCAAACCAATTCGACTTCGTGCAGAATGTGGCTGTTCAGAAAAATCGTCTTGCCGGCGTCTCGAAGACGCTCGATCACGCGGCGAACTTCGGATCGTCCGACCGGGTCCAATCCGTCCGTGGGTTCATCCAGAACCAACAGATCAGGGTCGTGCATCAAGGCCTGCGCCAAACCCAAACGCTGCAGCATGCCTTTGCTGAAACGACGAACCGGCTCGCGATCTCGACCAGCCAAACCGACCAGTTGCAACAACTCATCACTGCGGTTGCCGATCGTCGTTCCATCCAAACCGCTCAGTCGTCCGTAATACTTCAACGCCGATCGTGCGGTGTGATGCCGATCGACTCGCAGTGATTCGGGAAGGTAGCCGACGCGACGACGAGCGGCGGCCGATCCGGCGGGCAGTCCGAACAGGCTGGCCGAACCGCCGGACGAGCGAATGACTCCCAGCAAAATTTTGATCAACGTCGTCTTGCCCGCACCATTTGGCCCGAGCAAACCAAACACCTGCCCCGCGTCAGCATTCAATGTCACTCCGGACAGAGCATGGACGTGGGACGAACGCAGCCAACTTCCGCGATAGATTTTTTGCAGACCGTTGACGGAAACAATCGTGCCAAACTTCACGGGCACTTCGTCAGCGGCGGGGAAACTCTCGGTTGGTTCGACGACAGTAGAACTCACGCCAGAAGATTCTTCAGCGTCAGCAGGAACAACGTCAGAGCGGCGACGGCGATCATCGCGGCCAACAACAGCCGATTAGCGGGGTGACGCCAGGATGGCCCACTGACTTCGCGGTCGTACAAGCTGCGAAATCCTTCGCGTTCTTGAGGCGTGTCAAACACCCCGTCCTCGACCAATTCCTGCAATCCGAACTGAATTTGATATTCGATCACGCCAAAGACGTCTTGGCGGTGGTGGCCTTCGTCAACGCCTTTGGCTTCGAAGTACCAGAGCTGATTGCCGAATTGGTTGTCGGATTCAGCTCGGTCGTCGACACACTGCGAACGAACGATCTCACTATTTTTCGGACAGAACCTTGCCTTTGATAGCGCGCGGACACTGTCCAAACGGACCTGCTGGAGCGTTCTCTCGGAATACTGTCGTTGCTGCGCTTCGGCACGCATCATCCTAACCCCGCGTGGCAATGAAGAAGACACTTGGTCTTCGTTTGATCATTATTGCCGGTTGGGCAACCGCCGTCATGGTCGGAGTCAAATTTTTGAGGAAGTTTTGGCTCATTTTTGCGTTCACGATGTTCGGCACCACCCATTGGTGCGACAGCATGTCGCGTTCGCTTCCGAGTCACATGCCCGAACCGGAGGCTCGTTTCCCGAAGCGGCCCGATCATGAATTTGTCGTTCCGAGGCCACAATTCCTTCGACGCTATGGTCAACGCAGCAATCTTGCTAACGTTGAATGGACCACGGCTCAAACGGCCGTATCGGATCGGCGAGATTTACCGCTCGTCCTTTCACACAAAAGGCTTGCGTTCGACCCCCACGCAGGTCCGCCTCAATGAACAAAATACAACCTCGCTACTGAGCCCATTTCATCGCTCCTCCTATGAAGAACCAAGTGTCTGGTTCGAATCCCGCAAAGCTTGCAAAGGACACCGTCATCGTTTCGCCCATCTCGCATCGCCCGCTGACACTGCGAACGCCAGTCACACTGGGCGTGGTGCTGATCGTGTTGGTCGTTCTGCTGACCGCAGTTTGGATCAGCGGCACAGTCTGGGGTGCTGTCCGCAACGATTCAACGTCGGGAATGTTCTGGGTGATGCTGGGCGCTGGAGCACCTTTGTTGGTCGCGGTGCTGGCTGGGGTGATCGCGTATCTGACGCTTTCGGTCAAAGCGTTCAACCTGAATCGCCGCCAGTCCAACTTCATCGATTCAGTCACGCATGAATTGAAGAGTCCGATTGCGTCGCTGAAGCTGTACCTTCAAACGATGACAAGGCACGACGTCAGCGTGGAACAACAAAAGGAGTTCCACCTGATCATGTTGGAAGATGTCGAGCGGTTGGACAGCCTGATCAATCACTTGCTGGATGCAGCGAGCGTCGAAAGAGGCGGTGAAGGCTACGAGGCCAGCGATCTTTCCCTGGAAACGGTTTTGTCGAAATGCGCCCAAGGAGCTTGCGTGCGGTACAAAATGCCACCTGAAACGGTGAGCATCCATTGCCCGGCCATCTATGTGCATGCTCCCGTCGTCCAGATTGAGATTCTGTTTCGCAATTTAATCGACAACGCGATCAAATACGGAGGCTCGCCGCCCAAGGTGGAGTTGACCGCCGTCTGCTCCTCGTCTGGCGATGTGACCGTTTCGGTGCTGGACAACGGAACAGGAATCCCCGCCAACCTGCGTCGGAAAGTGTTCGGTCGCTTCGTTCGCTTGGGAAGTGAATTGGAACGAAGCAAACAGGGCACCGGATTGGGATTGTACCTGGTTCGCAACATCACACACGCACTTGGTGGACGCATCAACATACAAGACGGTCACTGGGCGGTTTCCACCGAAACCACTGACCCATTCGATGCGACGGAGTCATCTGCGCTCGAGCCGTCCTCCTCTGCCTCGCAACCAACCAGCAACCCCGCACCAAAGGGCAGCATCGGAACACGAATCGATGTCACGCTCCCCAACGGAAAGATCGTCGAACCAGACCCCGAAACGGATTCAACACCGCCCGCAGAATGATGGACAACTCGCAACTGTTTGCGACGGAATGATTGCGAGGGGACTTTTGAGACCGCCGTGTCACTTCTTTTCACCGCTCAAACTTCTACTGCCTGTATTTGCATTCGACGCCCTCTTTGAAGCCACTTGGCGGACTGGCATGGGTTAAAATCGAATCCATGAAAGACTCTGCTGTTTCGCCTGCGCTGTTGTTTGCTCCGGAACGCCAACGCCGTCTGCTTCATGGATTGATTCAACGCGTTGCGGCTTCGCGAGAGGAACATTCTCGATTGGTCCGTCAACAAGGCGACCAACACGCGAACATCGAACAGAGGCTTGCCGCCCAACTCGCCGCGGTCAAGGAAAACTGCAACGCGGATCGCATCAGCACGCTGAAGCAATGGGATGTGGCTCAAGAGGAGACCCTCGCGGCCTATGAAACCGCGACGCTGCAAACCCGCGATGAGCTGCGACGATGCTCGGCGAGATTTCGACGTCAATTGGCTGAAGAAGAGGCCGTCATCAACGGCAAAGTCGACAAACGCTTGATTGCGATCAAGAATCAATACGACGCACGAAAGGATCAACCGAAGAAAATCGCGACCAAAGAACATCATCAACTCGACGCCGCTCTTGCTGAATCCAACGAGGACATTGAATGGGCGCGAGCGTTGACGATCCGGCGACTGAATCGTTTGCTCGACATCCAAACTCCGAGCAACCTCTATTCCGAATTCGGTGAATCACAACCGACCAGCGTTGTAGACGCATTGGATCTGATTCGTCGACAAAACCGCCGACTGAAGTCAACCGTCGTCGATATGCAAAAAGGATTCGCCGCACACGTCGTCGACGCTGTGTACTATCTCCCATCGCTGGTCGCGGTATTGCTACTGCTCTTCGCCGGAACGTCGCTTCTTGTAAAAGCGGAACCGCTCCTGCACTACTTGATTGGATCCGTCGTCCTCGCGGGTTTGATCGGATTCACTTGCTACCTGATTCTGATGTGGCCGCTCCGGCGGATGACTCGTGCACTGCACCCCACCACCGAGCGAATTCGGTTGTCATCTCAGGACGCAGTGATCCAGGCCAAGCGAATCTCGACATCGTCGGCCAAAAAGTCCAGCCAGGAACTGATCCAGCGACGCGACGCCCACGTCAAAGAAGCTCACCATTGGCAGGAGAACCAACTGCTCGCTTTGAGAGAAGACCTCTCGGCAAAGCAGGCGGCCGAAGAGACCCGACTGAACGATCAACTTCAACGCATCGAGCAGCAGTTCCGTTCTGGCTTTTCCGAACTTCAGCAAACCATGCGTGAACGTGCCGATCAAACGGCCGACGCGATCACGGAAAAGCTCAGCCAGTCCGACGCGGCGGCGGGACAGACCCTGCAAGCCGTTGCACAGCAGCATCAACACACGTTGGAATCACTGGCCCAGCGGTTGAGCACTGGAATGCATCGCGGCATGACGCGGATCCTCGCCGCCAACGACTTGGTGGAATATCGGCATCCGCACTGGGACGAACTGCTTTCCAATCCACCGCCGCAGCATGCGGGAATCGATTTCCTTCCTTTGGGATCGATTCGTTTGGGCAACCGCTTGAAACAGCAATTCGATTCGGCATTGGGATACAGCGACAAGCAACGTGCGGAGACGAACGGTCATGCACGTGACGAAGCTGACATTCTGAATCGATTGCAAGTGCCCGACACGATGCCAATTGCAATGCATCGACGCCAACACTCCGGAGTGATCATCGAGGCACCAACGGCACACGTTGACGACGGCATCAAGATCGCTCATCAGATCCTTTGGCGTTTGCTCAGCGCCGCACCACCGGGCAAAGCTCGCGTGACGTTGATCGATCCCGCCGGACGAGGCCAAAACTTCTCCAGTTTTCTCGCGTTGGCTGATCACGATGCCAGCTTGATTCACCACCGAGTCTGGACCCAAGGGGATCAAATCACGGCGCGGATCAACGATGTCAGCCACCACGCCGAAAACATTCTGCAGTCATGCTTGCGAGATCAATACGAACGCCTGGAAGATTACAACCAAGTCGCGGGTTCACTGGCTCAACCATACGAAGCGATCGCGGCGGTTGGCTTTCCGGATGGTTTGTCTCGAGAAGCTCACTCGCAACTCGCATCCCTGATTCGCAGCGGGATTCGTTGCGGGGTGTTCGTCATCCTGGTGATCGATGAGAAACATGAGTGGCCCGCGGACATGCCGATGTTCGATCACCCCAATCTACTGCGTCTCAAATACGGCGATGCAGGCTTGGACTCGGGTGAAGAAGCAGCCAGAAAAGATCCTTCGGTTGCGTTCGACGGCCTGGATCGATCGATGCTGTCGGGTGAGAGACCAGAACCGAACGAAAACGGCATCATCCCGATTGCAACCAAACGGCGAGTTCGCTTGCTGGACGATGGCATCACGGCGGGCCATTGGCGATTGCTCAATGCCGGCTTGGACGAGTTCGAGTTCTGGCCCGCTCCGCCACCCATGCCGCAAGACCGTTCGGCGTTGATCAATCGGATTGGACGCCTTGCTCAAGAAGCGTCGCGGGTCGTTGTGCCGCTGACGTCTTTGCTACCCGAAGAGCAATTGCCCGGCCCGGAACAAACAACCAGTGCAGCCGATGGCCTCGACGTGATCATCGGAAGCTCCGGCGCCGGCCGGAACCGATCGTTGGACTTGGGCGAAGGAGTCCGGCAACATGTTTTGATTGCAGGTAAAACGGGATCGGGAAAGAGCACACTGCTGCACAGCATCGTGACTTCCGGTGCAGCCATGTACCGACCCGATGAGCTTCAGTTCTATCTTCTGGACTTCAAAAAGGGCGTCGAATTCAAAATTTACGCGGATTCCAAGCTGCCACATGCTCGCGTGATTGGCATCGAAAGCGAACGCGAATTCGGGCGCAGTGTTCTGCAACGCTTGGATTCCGAAATGACTACCCGAGGCGAACTTTTCCGAGCCGCGGGTGTGCAAGAAGTCGGTTCGTACCGGCGTGCTTGTCCAGAAAAGTTGATGCCACGGTTGATGCTGGTTGTCGACGAATTTCAAGAGTTGTTCACCCGAGACGATTCGCTTGCAGCGGACTGCACCGCATTGCTCGATCGACTGGTGCGGCAGGGACGTTCCTTCGGAATTCACGTCGTGCTCAGCAGCCAATCATTGGCCGGAGCAAACAGTCTGCCGCGTGCAACGTTGGGCCAAATGGCGGTTCGAATCGCAATGCAATGCAGCGAAGCGGACGCGGCATTGATCCTTTCCGATGACAACACCGCCGCCCGTCTGATTTCGCGCCCAGGTGAAGCGATCTACAACGACGAAAGTGGTTTGGTCGAAGGAAACCATCCATTCCAAGTTGCCTACCTCGAGAGTGCCGAGCAAGTCCGCCTCCTGAATCAGATCGGACAACGCGACGAATGCTGGAATCGAGAACTCGGTCCTGCGGTCGTCTTCGAAGGAAACCGCCCCGGTCGCTTCACGGGTGAAATGGTCCGAGAAGTCATCGACGACTCTGGGCCGTCCGACGCTCTGGTCGGGCTACTGGGTGAGGCCGTCGAACTCGGGCCGCCATGTGCATTGCGACTGCAATCCAACACGGGTCGCAATGCGTTGCTGGTCGGATCAGCGCGGAATCGACCCAACATCCTCGGCAGCGTCATCGCATCCGCAATGGCTCACCGTCCCGAGCTTTCGCTGGTCTTTTTCGACGGTTCACGAGCCGAAGAAGGCGATTCGACCGCTCACTGGATCCAGCAACATCATCTTGACGGACAAATCGTTCGAACCCGTGATGCTGAATCGGCGATGCTTCAGCTTTCACAATTGGTGGACAAGAGACTCGGCAAAGACCCCGCTGATTCATCGGACGACAGCGAAACCAAATCTCCGTCTCATGCGTTCAGTCTCGATTCCGGCGGGACTCTCGTGTCGGCAAACAATGACAAAGCAGAGGAACCGCCGATCAAACAGTTGCCCGTTGACAACGACACGCCTGTCTTGGTCGTCCTCGATGGTCTGGATCGATTCCGTGATCTGCGTCAACCGGAATCGATGAACTTCTCGTTGGATGCGTCCAGCCAAGTCTCCGGGTGCGACGCCTTCCAGGCCATCCTTCGCGAAGGCCCCGCGGTCAACGTGTTCGTCATCGTGACCCTGCCGTCGGCCGAAACGCTGAACCGCTGGCTGCCGCGTCAAAGTCACCACGATCTGGAGCTTCGATTGGTGGGAGCACTCAACGCGGGTGACTCATCGATGCTGATCGATTCCCCCGCGGCAGCTGATTTGTCTGCCGCAACGATGATCTTGTATGACGATTCCGACGGGCGAATGACCAAATTCCGGTTGTGCGACCCGCCGACGTCGGGAGAATTGAATTCGTTGTCTCTAAACAATTGATTTTGGTTCGTTCTTCTCAGGAAACTCACTTGGCCAAGTGCGACGAAGGTTACCGATGCGAAGTCTGTGGCGAAGATGTCATGTCAATCGTCGACAGCGATCTCTATCTGAGGTACGTCATCGGGCACCTGGATCCTGAGACGCTGCACGTCTCGCCGGAACGACACATCCGATGCAACCCGGTCCTGGCTCAATGCATTCGCGATGAACGCGTCGAGTCCGCCGAAGTCACCGGTCCGTTCGCACTGACGGAACTGGATTCCGACCACGCGAATCAAATGATCGAGCTGGTGACTCGCGGGTACCATCGTCTGTGGGAAATCAACTCCGAAGAAGGCGATCGAGACGTCACCGACTACCCACTGCCCGAAGTCAGAGTCCGTTACCAATAGCGGACAGGTTGGCCGGAGTGTGCATGTTTCATTACAAAGCGATGCACACGGGGGTGAGCCCGTAGTCTATAGTGGGTGGGTCGATTGACCAGATCGGCCCCTCCCGCCTCCCCATCCCACCCCAAAATGCCATGTTTTCGTTTGGAACTCCAACGAGAGCGTGTGATCAGGCTTGGTCACGCAGCAATCCTTGCCAATCTTGGATTACCGTCTTCGCATTGGTTGCCATGATCGCTTCCCTGCTCGGGAACGATCCAGTCGCAGCACAATCGACCGATCCTGGCGATGTCGTGCTGTCGCTTGATTTCGAGAACGCGACATTGAGCGAATCGCAGTCCGTCGAATACCGATCACGTGGTCCCATTCAGTGGGATGCGCCTGGTCCAGTCCCTCCCGAATACAAGGAAGCTGAACCGAACAATCAGTCCGCACGTTTTCACGGGAAGGGCGATCGCTTGGTGATCGATGATCCCGGTGCTGAATCCCAATGGGATTTCACCAATGGGGATCTGCTGTCGATTCAAGCGATCATCAAACTCGACGATATTGGCGAAGGTCAAAACGTCTATGTGATTGGCAAAGGACGGACTCACGAAAAGAAGTATCAATCCAACAATCAAAACTGGGCGTTGCGTCTGAGGCACCTCAAAGGGTCCAGCCGTATCAGCTTGCTTTTCGCAACGCCAGAAGTCGACGGCGATTCGCCATGGCATCGATGGACGTCCGACAAAGGAATTGATTCTAATGCAACTTGGAACCACATCGCCGTCACTTATCGCTTCGGAGAACCCAAAAGTGTCCGAGCTTGGTTGAACGGAAAGCTGGTCGCCGGGAAGTGGGACATGGGCGGACCAACAAAGCAGAACCCTGTCGTCGACAACGCGCCAGTGTGGATCGGATCGTCCATGGGAGGTCAGCATTCGTCCAGTTTTCGTGGCTGGATCGATCAACTGACCGTCTCTCGCAAGCTGCTTCGAGACGAAGACTTGAAAGATTGTTGGAGCCCGCCGCCTCCGCCTCTCCCCAAACCACCCGAGATGCGACTAGCCCCCGGGAAAGTCACTTGGTGGTGGAACGATTCGATTTCCTCTCACACCAAGTGGCCGGACAAGACGCTCGACCAGGGAGAATCGCTGACCATCGAATCCCCCATGCTGCTTTCGCGTTTGCCGTTGAAGTACGACTCGCACGGAATCCGGGACTCTTATTCGGGTGCCGTGTATTTCCGAATGGGGACCGAGCTCACGATCCCATCGGGAACGCACCGATTCCTTGTCCGCACACGTGGATTGTCTCGTTTGTGGATGAACGACGAGACAATCGCGACGGTCGGTCCCCAAAACGGGCGCACCGACGGGCACAATCCAGTCGAACCATTGCCGGAGCGACCGGGTCCTGGAATGAGACGACTGGCCTATGGCGTACAAGAAACCCTCGTTGAACACACAATCGAAGACGAAGAGAGAAAGCGTTTCATCCTGGAAACTGTCATCGGCGGCTCTCGGTATCGTGCGGAACCCGATGAAACAATGATCGCGGTGCAACTGAATGGCAGCGGACCGTTCTGGTTGCTGTCGCCTGACTTTCAGAACGTCAAAGCACGCCTGCCGATTGCAGACGCCGTTGTGGAAAGTCAACTGGAACGAATCAACTCGACTCTTCATGCTCACGATGCGACGACGCGACGCACAAAGTCTGATTCGCACACCGACTACTGGGATGAACGACACGCGAGAGCATCTGAATGGGTTGACTCTCTCGATCCCGTCGCGATGCCGACCGGGTTGAATCAGGCGGACAAGTCCAGCCATGCGATCGATCAGTTCTTAACCGCCAAAATCGAAAAGTACCGAAAGAGCGTTCAGCCAAACAAGGCAAGCAACAAGAATCACGAGTTGTCGCAACGTGCTCAAGCGATCTTGCGAGAGCGATGCTATCGATGCCATGACGAAGACAGCGAGGGCGGGTTGCAACTAAGTTCCGCCGAAGCCATCCGCATCGGAGGTGACTCCGGCGAATCCTTGGTGATCTCCGGGGACCCACACGCTGGTGAGTTGATGCGAAGAATCCGATCGGATGACGAATCGGAACGTATGCCGCCGTCGGAATCTATCCCCGAAGAAGAAGTCGCCATCCTCAGCCGTTGGATTTCCGAAGGAGCTAATTGGAACGACCAATCAAGCGTCGTCGAAATCCCGGATGCAGCCTCGATCGACGACGAATCCTTTCTACGTCGTATCTACCTCGACTCGATTGGCGTGCCTCCAACGCAATCCGAGTTTGATCACTTTGTCGCCGACGTGTCATCGGATAAACGTGAACGGCTCGTTGAACAACTGATGCAGCGCGACGAAGTCGCTGATCACTGGATTAGCTTTTGGCAAGATCTCCTCGCTGAGAACCCAAATCTCTTGAAGCCATCGCTCAACAACACCGGACCGTTCCGCTTCTTCTTGCATGAGTCCTTGATCGACAACAAACCGATCGATCGCATGGCAACCGAACTGTTGATGTTGCATGGAAGCCGCTACGAAGGTGGTAGCGCCGGCTTCGGCATGGCCGCCGACAATGACGCTCCCGAAGCAACACGTTGCATCGTCGCCGCGTCAGCCTTCATGGGGATGAATTTGCAGTGTGCTCGATGCCATGACTCACCCTATCACTCCACGACGCAGGAAGACCTGTATTCTCTGGCCGCAATGTTGGCTCGAAAGTCTTTAAAAGTCCCTGCCAGCAGCAGCGTACCAGCAGCGTTCTTCGAGGATCACCCCGGTCGCGCCTCATTGATCAAGGTGACCTTGCCTCCCGGCGAAGCGGTCAAACCTAGATGGCCCTTCGACGATTTGATCGAGACGTCGCGACTGGATCGCTGGATGCGTGAACCTTCCGACCCTCGTGAAAAACTAGCGGTCGCGGTGACGACTCCAGAGAACCCTCGTTTCGCGAAAGTCATCGTCAATCGCGTTTGGCAACGATTGATCGGCACCGGTTTTGTCGAACCGCTGGGAGACTGGGAAAAGGCCAACCCTAGCCACCCGGAACTGTTGGAATGGTTGTCGCGTGACTTCGTTGCAAGTGGCTACGATTTTCGCGACTTGGTTCGCACGATCATGCAATCGGATGTCTACCAACGCGAAGCCATCGGCGACAACGATCCGGTGAACCCGGAAAGTCGCTTCTTCGCCGCACCTGACCGGCGTCGCATGTCATCGGAACAGATCATTGACTCGATGGTTGTTTCTTCGGGAAGACCACTGGATGTCGAACCGTTGTCGTTTGATCAAGAAGCGCGTCGTCCACCTCAAACCATGATTCATCTGGCTGCCCCCAATCGAGCATGGCAATTCACGACTTTGTCAAACGAACGTGATCGCCCCAGCCTCGCATTTCCGAGAGCGGGAGTGGTCGTCGACGTGATGAAAACATTTGGATGGACCGGTTCTCGCCAATCAGCGATCGATCGTCGCGATGTTGACCCGAATGTGCTGCAGCCCGGTGCGGTTGGCAACTCAGTCTTCGCTTCATGGACCGTTGCAGCATCAGAAGGGAGCGAACTCGCGGATTTGGCCGTCGATTCCGACTCGGTCGAATCGTTGACACGGTCGTTGTTCGTTCGCTTCCTGTCACGCAAACCAACTGAAGACGAACTCGATCTGTTTGCCAACGTGCTGACCGAAGGATTCGCGGACCGGATCGTGCCGCAGAAACACCGCATTCGCCCGGAATCGCTTCCCGAACTCGAACACGTGTCATGGTCCAACCATTTGGCCGACCGCGCCAACAGTATCAAACTGGAATTGGAACGCCGTGCGGTTCACGGTGACGCCCCCGATTCTCGTTTGCGGTCATCGTGGCGTCAGAACTACGAAGACGTCGTTTGGTCACTTCTCAATTCCCCCGAATTCATCTGGATTCCGTGATGTTGCAGTCTCGAAGAAGCTGGCTTCAGAACGTCGCGGCGGGCAGTTCCGCCATCGCCGCCTCATCCGCCGGTCTCAGCAATATGCTGAGTGCAAACGAAGCGAGCGACTCAACTCCCTTCGGCAAGGCGGAGCACGTCATCTCCATTTGGTTGGGTGGCGGGATGGGCCAGATCGATACGTTTGATCCCAAACGCGTCGGTGATCAAAAGGCTCGAAAACCCGGCTCACTTTACGAGTCCATCGACACGGCTGTTCCAGGTGTCTCCGTCTGCGAACACCTTCCGCGATTGGCCGAACGCATGGACCGTATCACCGCCGTCCGGACGGTTCACCACGATGTCATCGACGAACACGCGGCCGCCACCAACCGAATGCACACCGGCCGTGTCGTGACGGGAACGGTTACCTACCCGTCACTGGGAAGCGCAGTTGCTCACGAACTTGGCGCGGCTGACTCCGGTGTCCCTCCTTATGTGTTGATCGGATATCCCAACGTCACGCGGGGCCCCGGTTTCCTCGGCGCATCAAGTGGTTACTTGTATTTGACCGACACCAGCAAAGGCCCATCGGGATTGTCGTTGCCTCACGGGATTGATGCGGGGCGCCAATCCCGACGCGAAAAGTTACTCGCCCAAACACGAGCCTCCGCGTTGCAGCGATACGGGAACGACTCGGCCGTCGCCGACTACGATTCCGTGATCGAACAATCGTTGCGACTATCTGGACCCGAGTTCGGACAAGTCTTCCAGCTCGAAAACGAGAGCGACCAGCTCCGCAATCAATACGGAAGCGAGTTTGGCCAGCGATGTCTTCTGGCACGCCGCCTGGTTCAACGAGGCGTTCGTTTTGTGGAGGTATCGCACAACCTGAATTTCATCAACGGCACCGGGTGGGACGTTCACAATGACGGAATTAACAAGCAGCACGAGCTGATTCGAGACCTTGATACCGCCATGTCGACCTTGATCGATGATTTGGAGAAACTGTCTTTGCTGGACAAAACCCTCATCATGGTCTCGTCTGAATTTGGGCGTCCACCAGGGTTCGACGCCGGCGGAGGACGCGGCCACCAAGGCAAGGCGTTCACCTGTGTCCTGGCGGGCGGCGGACTGAACCACAGCGGTGCCTATGGACTGACTGACGAACTCTCGCAAAACATTGTCGAATCGCCCGTCAGCGTTCCAGACCTATTCGCGACCGTGCACGCATCGCTCGGAATCGACCCGCAGAAACTTCTCTACGACGGCGACCGTCCGATCCCCATCACAGACAACGGAAAACCAATTCGGCCATTGCTCCTCTGACTCGTACACGCTCGATCCCACCCATACCGAATACCCATGTCGCGTCGAATTCGCTCCACGAGGAATGACCACGTCAACGGGTGTGATCGGGTGAAATTAGCGTTTGATCTGCAGCGTTAGGCAGGTGTGAACCATTCGCGTTTTCCATCAAATCGCTCTGCGGTCAGTCAGCAATGCAACGTGGATTCCTCCCGACAACCACGGGAGTCAGATCATGGTGCGTTCTACAAGAGTGTCCGCCAGACGTGTGCTATCGCAGATCATTTCCAAGGACTCATGCGGACGGGCTTACTTCTTCTAAAGGTCCAATTCCCGAATCGCTTCCAGATTCGCTGTTGTCGTCATTGGCGGGTTGGTCGGCCCCGGAGGAATCATCTTCTCCGTTCGGTTCCTTAGGCGGTCCGCTACCATCCGCGGTATCCATTGAAGATTCCGAATCATCCCCGATCGCGTCCGGATCAACGACAATCGTCTGTTTGTCGGTCATCTCCTTAGGCTTCAGCGAGTGACGAACAAACGTCCAATCTTCACCCTGCTTTCGATAGACCGCATACAATTTATGGGAATTCACAATCATGCCACCCATCCAATGAAAAACCTCGACATACTCTTCGCCCTCGTTATAGGTATCAGCGGGCTCTTTGCCCAACACCTCTCGCACGTCTAGGTTCGTTAGAGTCTTTTTGTCCCCCAGACTTTTCAACTGTGCCTCGGCGACCTTGTCAAAGCCAGCTTGAAGATTCGCCGGGGCGAGGAAGGTTTCATAGCAGAATGCCGCAAGTACGACGGCAATAGCAATCAGTATGATGAACAGCCCTTTATGGCCAGTTCCACTACTTTTGGGCTGGGGCGAAGAAGGGTTCGCTGGTTCTTGAGGAGTATCTGACACTGGGTCCGCCTGTTTCGATGATTGAGTGTGAAGAATTACCGTTCGGCCTACGTTCTACTACAGCTTTCGATGGTTGTGGAACTCATTGCAGCCATCCTCGCGATTTACGATCAAGAAACCACCGAACTGTCCTTCATTTCAGTTGCCTGGCAGCTTCTTGTTCAACCCGCAGCGGCAATCTACCCGGATGTTTGTTTGACTGCACACGCTAGTATCCGATGTACACGACAGGAAGTTAAATCGCCGCTTGAAAGTGTCGCCGCTTGAAAGTATCGCCGCTGGACAGATGAGCCCCTTGCGAGCCCGTCAAACGGACTCAGTTTAGCTCATTCACTCTGCTGTTCCTTCCCGAAATTGACGAGTGACGAAAGTGAGTCGTTCGACTACGGTCTGATGATGAGAACTCTTCGATGAACTTCATCTCAATTTGCTCATCACCGAGTCGCTAAACTAACGATCGTGCCATTCATGCGTCACACCTGTTCCATTGCCATTCTTCAAAATGCATCCTTTCCTGCACCGAGTTTTTCATGACGTCGTTTACGTTTCGCAGCTGTTCGTTGGTGGTGACCGTCTACACGCTGGTATTCTTTGCCAACAACTCAACGGCTGGTGAGATGCCTTCACTACCAGTTGAGGTCATACTTGGTCCAACCGAACCCGCTCCCGAGGAAGCTCCCGTTCCGGGACCGTTGCGGACACCTTTTGCTGTCGAGTTCGACTCGCAGAATCGCATGTGGATTGTCGAGTTCGATGGCGGACGCGTGTTGCGTTGCGAGCCCGATAATTTTAGCGATCCACACGTGATCGCCGGTCCTGAATCAGCAACTGAACCCAACGCACTTGGATACGTTGATGGACCTGCCCGGTCGGCGCGGTTCAACAAGTTGCACAACTTGGTCATCGACGCGGAGGATGTCCTGTATCTGTCTGACCATGCGAACCACTCCGTTCGCAGGTTGATGCAGGCGGCCGATGGCGAGTGGTTGGTGGACACGTATGCTGGTCAAGGCAAAGAGGGTCCTGCAACCAACAACGTCGACCGCAGCGAAGCCACCTTTCACGAACCCATCTCAGTCACCTTGGACGCGGAAAGCGATCGACTGTTGATTGCTGACATCGGCAATCAAGTCGTCCGGTCAATCGATCTTTCATCTGGATTGGTCACCACCCTCGCCGGACGGAAATCCAAACTCAAAGACCCGCGAGCGGTGGACTTGGACGGCAACCGCCGTCTGCTCGTGTTGGAACGCAACGGCAATCGGTTGCGACGTGTCGAAGACGACGGCGAAATCACAACACTAGCCGGAAACGGCAAGAAAGGCACGGCGGACGGGCAAGCGAAGCAAGCCAGTTTCAATGGTCCCAAGCACATGGACGTTGCTACTGATGGACGCGTTTACATCGCAGACGACGTCAATCACCTGATTCGCGTTTATGATCCGCAATCGGACATCGTTCAGACTTTAAATTTAGGCGAATACACTCTCCGTCGTCCACACGGCGTTTGCATCCGAGGCGATCAACTTTACATTGCCGACAGCTTCAACCATCGTATCTTGCGAGTTCCCCTCCCAGCAAAGTGAATGACCATGGCCGACGACAAATCGCTCCCCAAAATCGGATGGATTGGAACGGGGGTGATGGGGGCCAGCATGTGCGGCCATTTACTCGACGCCGGCTACGAAGTCACCCTGACGACCCGAACTGTAGCGAAAGCCGAATCACTTTTGAAACGCGGCGCGACCTGGGTGAGCAAACCGAAGGACGTGGCGGCCAACAGTGATCTAATCTTCACGATCGTTGGCTACCCGCACGATGTCCGCGAAGTCATCTTGAATCCTGAAACGGGAGTCCTGGCGGGTTGCAAACCCGGCAATGTCATCGTCGACATGACGACCAGCCAACCATCGCTTGCAGTCGAGATTGCGGAGGCGGCGGCCAACTTCGAAGTCGACTCACTCGATGCGCCCGTATCTGGTGGTGACACGGGCGCTCGTGGAGGCACACTTTCCATCATGATTGGCGGCAGCGGGCGAGCACTCGCGAAGGTCCATCCATGCTTGGATTTGCTGGGAAAAACCATCGTGCATCAAGGTGGGCCTGGCGCGGGTCAACACACAAAAATGGTCAACCAAATTCTCATCGCGACCAACATGATCGGCGTTTGCGAAGCACTCGTCTACGGTCATAAAGCGGGTTTGGACTTGCCCACGGTTCTGCAGTCCGTTGAATCCGGAGCGGCGGGCAGCTGGTCGTTGAGCAACCTCGGCCCGCGAATCATCGACAACCAGTTTGATCCCGGGTTCTATGTCGAGCACTTTCTTAAAGACATGGGCATCGCTTTGGCGGAATGCAAAGCGATGGATCTCTCGATGCCCGGACTCGCGTTGGCGGAACAGTTGTATCGGGCCGTCTCGGCTCAGGGCCACGGTCGGGACGGCACACACGCCTTGGCCTTGGCCGTCGCCAGTCTCTCGGGAATTGACTGGCAGAAACGCTAGATGTCCCGTCAGAACTGGAAGTAAACAAACGGACGAAAACCGCGAGGTGCATACAACACCAACGCCCAAATCATCACGGCGGTCGCAACCGGTGTGTACCAACGGTTCGCTGGCAATCGCATCCAACGGCGTCCGCGAGTTCGCCAAATCAAGTGCTCCACCACCATGCAACCGAGAGCCAACAACGGCAACGGCGGCAACCACAAGATCGTTCCCGCCACGGACCAGGTCTCGGTTCCAGGAATGGAAAGTGGTGTCACCCAACCGAGCATCCCACGATAGACCGACATCGCATTCTCAAACGAAGTCGCTCGGAACAAAACCCATCCGAAACCGACAACACACATCGTTGCGAACCATCCCGCAATGCGAGGCAGTGGTTGAGTTATCGTTCGAGCAGTGATCAGTGCCAGCCCGTGCAAAATCCCCCAACTCAAAAAGGTCATCGCGGCGCCATGCCATAGCCCACCGAGTGACATCGTGATCATCAGATTGCGGTTCGTCTGCCATGTCGAACCGCGAGACCCACCCAATGGGATGAACAGATAGTCTCTGAGCCAAGTCGATAGCGTGATGTGCCAGCGATGCCAGAATTCGCCAACCGAAGTCGCAAGATAAGGATGTCGAAAGTTAACGGGAAACCTGTACCCCAGCATTTTCGCGATTCCGATCGCCATGTCGCTGTAGCCGGAAAAATCGTAGTAGATCTGCCCCGCATAAGCCAACACCGCCAACCAAATCGTCGCGGAATGATAGAGCTCCGGTCCTGCGAAAACGCCGTCGACCAAGTCCGCTAGGTGATCGGCGATCAACACCTTCTTCACGGCACCGCGCAGCAATTGCTGGGCGCCGTTGTACATCCGTTTGGAATTCCAGCCTGGTGTCACCGACAACTGCGGCAACAGATGACTCGCACGAACGATTGGCCCCGCAACCAACTGGGGGAAGAACGCGACGTACAACGCAAAGTCCAACACGCTATCGGTCGGCCTCATCTTCCGGCGGTACACGTCAATTGTGTAGCTGAGCGTTTGAAACGTGAAGAACGAAATTCCAACCGGCAACACGATTGGCAACGTGGATGCGTTCAGCCCAATGGCTCGCACGAAAGGCTCGGCCGTCTCCAGGAAGAAGTTGAAGTACTTGAAGACACCAAGCATCCCAAGGTTGACGACGAGACTGCAAAGCAACCACCGTTTGCGAATCGTATCGTCATCGCTTGCGGCAATGCGTTTGGCAACGACGAAGTCCACCGCGGTCGACAACAACAACAAACCGCAAAACCGGATGTCCCAGTACGCATAGAAGTAGTAGCTGGCGACCAACAGAAATGCATTGCGAGACGTCCGCCCACGCAGCATCCACGCGATCGAGACGACCACCGCCAGGAAACACAAGAATTCCAGCTGCGTGAAGTTCACTCGGCTGCTCCAGACACTTCGGCCGAACGCACGAGTATTTCCGCCCCGCCCCAACGTTTCGCGAATTCCCTCGAAATCAGTCGGTAGCCGACCGCGTTGAGGTGCCCGTTTCCGAATCGCCCGTTGTGAAAGCCATGTGGAAAGACGCCACGTTCGACCGAATCGCGAAACACGTCACGACAATCGATGACTTCGAACGAATTCGCTTCCGCGTTTTGCTCGACAATGTCCCATAGGTGATCGTCCGGATCATTCACGCGAAGCTCGCCGTCCATGATCAATGGGCACCGAGGTGCGTAGACGATCCAAATGGGCTTTGTTGCTGCCGCACGAATCGCGTTCAGATTGTCGGCAATCCATCGTTCCGCTGCGACTCGATCCGATTCTTCTAGAAATGTCGCCTGGGTCGGCGGTGTGTACATTGGAACCGGACCGATACCGAACCTCAGTCGACGACGCTCTGTTGTCTGCGGATCAGTCAACAAGTTTCTTCCGGCATGCACTACGAAGTCCGGAATCCAATTCGCAAGCGAGTTTGTGTTGGCAAGGTCCACTGAGCCAACAGAGTCTCGGTCATCCAAGGGTTCAACCATCCCCATCAGGTCGACCATTTCACAAAGCAAAAGGACGTGCCCGTCCACGTTTAGCTCTCGCTCAACCAACGGCATCTGTCGCCTCCACGAGCCAGCGTGATCACCGCTGCTGGCCAAAGGAATGACTTGCACTTCCACGTCGCTTTGGTCACCGTTCGCTGCCCGATCGCCTAGCGAACTCTCGAGCTGACGCCACAATTTGTCAGTGTCTGCGACGCTGACACCTTCAGCTTGCGAATCCCCCCAAAGAGCAAGCACGAAGTCCGGTGAATGACTCGACGACGGCAGGTTGGTTCGCCCCATCATCCCGTGCGGTCCAACTGACGTTGTCGCGTAGCCTTCCGCTCGCCAACGATACGACTCGCCTGGCTTCAGCACGACACGTTTCCGTGCCTCGTCAAACTTTCGCGGCACATAACTGCGCACAAACCAAGGCGAAGTCGCTGCGATGATCAGGGTGCCCAACGACAGACCGATCAACCAGCGAACGATCATCCGCCTTCAACCGACGACGATGACGCGACTGGGTTCGAATTTCGCTGCAGCAACGATCGGATCGGTGACATGAACGCGAAGTAGCAGAACACAACCGGGAGCGCGACCCAGTGCAACAAAAACAAACCCACCACCGCGAAAAGGGCTTGTCCGATTTGGTGCGGCGCCCGTCTTCCGCGAACCAATTGAGCGAACACGTGAGGGTACTCGTAGCGAGAGACCATCAGAAAGGCGAGCACCAACGCCAAAGTCGGAATCACGTAATGCGACGCATCCAATGCGACACCCGCCATGGAATGAATCCACTCCGGATAAGCTTCTCCCACGGCGAAATCAGCCAGGTCAGGAATCGCAATCGCAAACGCCGCAATCGTGCCAGCAGCGGCGGGCGATGGCAATCCTTCGAAACCCTCGTGGTCATCATCCTCGGGTGTTTCCACATTGAAACGCGCCAATCGAATCAGCACGCACAACGCAAACAACACTCCAATTCCCCAAGTCAATCGCTGCAGCAACACATCACTGATCCGCCAAACGATCACCGCGGGTGCGACTCCAAACGTGACCGCGTCGCACAATGAATCCAGCTCTGCACCAAACCGGCTGGCTTGGCCGGTCAGTCTCGCCGCCGAACCATCCAGTGCGTCAAACAACATGCCGCCGAAGATCAAAAGACCGGCCGCGAAAAGCTTTGACTCGGGCGTCCAATCGAGTGATTCGGTGCTGACCGCAATCGCAATGGCTGCCAAACCGCAAACGCCGTTTCCAAGCGTCAGTGCAGTGGGCAAAACGGCCAGCGTCAGTCGTCGACGTTTACCACGCCGTCGCTTTCGACGACGCCCGAACTTGGAACGATCCAGCAGATCGTCCTCTCGCATGAGGTCCGATTCGTCGTCGACGCTGTCATCGTCCAGAATAGGTGGTCGTGGTTTCAGTTCGCTCATTTCGATCAACCTTGTTGATAGCGGGCGAACACCGTCGAGCCGGCACACACCTTTTCACCGACTTGTGCCACGATCTCGAGGGCTTCGTCGTGAGGAATCACCAACTCGGTTCGCGAACCCAGTTTAATCATTCCGAACATTTCTCCGCGTTGCAAAACATCGCCAACGCGAGCCCAGCATACAATTCTTCTCGCGAATTGGCCGGTGATCTGTCGAATCCGCACAATTCGGCCTCCAATTTCCGGACATTCCAATTCGACATCCATGTTTTCGTTTTCTTTGGATGATTCGGAACGCAAAGCATTCATAAATTTGCCCGGACGGTACCGAACCCTGACAACTCGACCGGGCATCGCGATTCGATTCGCGTGCACATTGAAGATGGACAAGAAGATACCAAAGCGGATCGCGGAACCAATGACCGGGTCATCAAACTCGACGATCTCGACCAACTTGCCATCAGCAGGAGCAACCACCGTACCGACGGATCCCGGAACCTGCCGACGCGGGTTGCGGAAGAACCAAGCAACCAAGCCGGCGATCAGGACAAACGGCAACGCCAGGGGCCACCAGAACCACCCGGCGATCAGGGCCAGCAAAACCGAGGCGGTGCACATGACGATCAATTCTGCCAACCCAACCCGGACAAACGGAAGCGATTCTCGCCAGAGAAACGGGTCGTCGGCATCCGCCCACCAATAACTGTCTTGGTTGCGATAGTATTTCATGTCCCGCGAATCGACCGGTTCGAACGGCAAATCGCCTCGGTGACCTTGGCGGCGATCCCGCATCTTCGACACGTACTTGGGACGAACCGAGTTCAACCAAGCCCGCCGGAGCTTGCCCCACGCCAACTCGATGGACATGACCACGCCACCGCCCGGCTGGATCGATTTCAGGGCCGGGTCCATGGCCGGGACTTCCATCGTCGACGCGTCAGTGAACGGCGGACTCGGATCGTCAAGCGGGACGGAAGCGTTGGAGGACAAAAAGCTGGCCATGAGTTCAATATGAAAGCCAAAAACGACGGCTTGGCAGGGGGCCGGTCAGCGTGAAGCCTACTGGTTACACTGTGAAATTGTCGAGAACACTCGCACTCGAATTTGTTTACACGTTGGATGGACGATGATCACACCCCGGTATCTTTTGCCGTTTGATTCGCGAAGAGCCCTTCATCGTTTCACGGACGTCCTGGTCATCGGTGGTGGTTTGGCTGGATTGCGTGCGGCCAACGCGGTGGAACCGAATCTCTCTGTTTTAGTCGTGACCAAAGACGAGCTTCGCGAGTCCAACAGCAATTACGCGCAAGGCGGCATCGCCGGGGTCTTGGATCCGGAAGATTGCTTCGATGATCATATCCGAGACACGCTGATCGCGGGTGGCAATCTGTGCGATCCCGCCGTGGTCGCTCGCGTGATTCACGAAGGCCCCCGCCGGATCGAAGAACTGATCCACTGGGGAACCCAGTTCGACAAGAGCGAAGGCGAACTCGCTCTCGGCCGCGAAGGCGGACACAGCCACGAGCGCATCGTTCATGCGATGGGAGATGCGACCGGCCGCGAAGTGATGCGAGCCGTGATCGCTCGTTCACGCGAAGCCGCCAACATCGACATTTGGGAAAATGCCTTCACCGTCGATTTGCTCAGCCAAGAGGGCCGCTGTCACGGCGCGATTGTGGTCACCGGCGATGGACGGCCGACGATGGTGTGGGCCAAAGAAACGATTCTATGCACCGGCGGAGTCGGCCAGGTTTACCGCGAATCAACCAACCCACCTGTCGCAACGGGCGACGGCACCTCCCTCGCCTATCGGGCTGGCGTTGAACTTCGCGACATGGAATTCATTCAGTTCCATCCGACCGTGCTCTACATCGCTGGTTCTTCCCGGTCACTGATCACGGAAGCCCTTCGTGGAGACGGTGCTTACCTTCGCGATGCCACGGGACATCGGTTCATGCCCGATTATGACTCGCGAGGCGAACTCGCACCGCGGGACATTGTCAGCCAATCGATCGTCAATCAGATGAACGAGACGGCTCACCCCTGCGTGTACTTGGACCTATCGCACCTCAATGCCGAGCAGGTTCGTGCCCGCTTCCCAGGCATCGCGGAAACTTGTCGCAAGTTCGGTTTGGACATCGCCACCGATCGAATCCCCGTTCGTCCGGGTGCCCACTACATGATCGGCGGCGTTCGCGTCGACATGCTTGGCCGCTCCAGTCTGCCAGGGTTGTGGGCCGCCGGTGAAGCAACCAGCTCCGGACTGCACGGCGCCAACCGATTGGCCAGCAACAGTTTGCTGGAAGGATTGGTCTACGGTGCACATGCGGGGGAAGCGGCCAGTCGTTCGGCAGCGGAAGGCCCGCATAAAATGGTCGCGCGACGCATTCAACACGCCGATCACACACTCAGCGAATCGTTCGACATCGCCGACGTGCGAGTGTCACTGAAAAGCCTGATGGGTCGACTCGTCGGTGTTCAACGCGACGCCGAAGGACTACGACAAGCCGACAGCCAAATCCGATCGTTGGCAGCGTATGTGATGCGGCATCAATTCACCAATGTCGAGGGCTGGGAATTGCAAAATCTCTTGCTGACCGCCCACTGCATGGCCTCCTCCGCGCTGGCTCGAACCGAATCACGAGGCGTGCATCTCCGAAGCGATTACCCCGAACCCGACGACGAGAATTGGCGTTGCCACCTCAGCGTCCAAGTGGACATCGACGGTGGGATGCCGCAAAAAGGCGAACCAATGACATCGCCTGTCATCACTCGAGAAACTGCCGAAGCGAAATCGACCGCCGACTGATCGCATCCGCTGTTCTTTGAAAACCAATTTGGTGAAGCGTCTTGCATCGCTCCCGCACAAACATTCGTTGCTCAATCCAACAGGGCGCCTCATGACTTCAGTTCGAAAGTTCGTACATTTCGCCGTCTTGATCACCTTCGCCGCGAGCGCCATCTCCATCGCTACCGCCCAAGAGGATTCGCCCACCTCGCCGAGGACAATCCGTTTCGACGACGAGTCGACACAACTACACGATCTGACCAGAGAGTCCGTCGAAAGTGAAGTCATCTTTCAGACAACGGGGAACGACCCGTACATCACATTCGAAATTCCTGCGACTCCGATCAAAGATCGACACTGGGTTTTGGGGATGGACGTTTTCTGCGCAGAAGGCATTCGGAATCTGCAACTCTTCTACGGAAAACCTTGGTCGGAGAAACGTCGTGTCGACTTGCCT
This sequence comes from Rhodopirellula bahusiensis, assembly GCF_002727185.1. Taxonomy (NCBI): domain Bacteria; kingdom Pseudomonadati; phylum Planctomycetota; class Planctomycetia; order Pirellulales; family Pirellulaceae; genus Rhodopirellula; species Rhodopirellula bahusiensis. The sequence goes on along the minus strand of NZ_NIZW01000013.1, from coordinate 130,605 downwards.
CACCTGAGCCGTTCCGAGGGTTGGACCACCTACGCCTGCGACTTGTCACTCGGCCAAGAATTTCTTCGAGAAGATGCACCGCTGTGGCTTCGTCTCGATTTTGGAAACGCTGCCAACCGACGCTTCCGCATTCGAAACGTTGTTTTGCGTCTCGAAAACGAATTCGAACTTGAAAAGCGTCACCAGAAGGCACAACGCATTCAGCAACTGCAACAACTCGACGAACAGATTGCCTCTTACTACCAGACACAATTTCCGATCGAGATCACCAACGTTCGTCACGACAGCGATCAGATACTCGTCGACGGAAAAGCGGTTGGCAAACTATCCACCGCCAATCTCAGCTTGATTGTACGCGGACTGACCGATGTCTCTGCCGCTTCCGCCAAGGTCGGATCGCGATCAATTGTTCGCCCGGTTCGAATCAAGGCGGACGGAACGTTTGAAGTACAAATCCCCGCAACACCCCATTCGTCGCTTCGTGATACAGGAACACGCTTTCAAGTCGTTTCGATCTCCAGCCAGGTTGACTCGGATGGCCAACGATCCACGACTCCGTTTTCAGCCGTCCATCACGTCGATGCTTACGACGCCGACGAAGCAAAACGGCTGGCACCCACGCCGACACTACAAGCGGCGAAGGGCATGACGTGTTTGTCGGAACTCACACCGGAACACGTCAAAGAACTCGACTTGAAACATGGCTCCGTCAACATTGTTCTCAATGGTTTGCTGTCAACGACTCCACGTCGCGGCTACGAATCCATGATGATTCGCGGTCGTGAGCTCTACATCAACCATGGTGCGATGAAGCACCTGGATCGGCGTGTGCAAATGGGGCGTGACGCTGGATTGGTGATGGCGGGCATCTTGCTCATTCCCAATACCTCAAAAGCGAAGCGTCGTTCCGAATCGCCCAGCCTACAGCACCCTGATGCCGACCCAGCCGGCGCCTACACGATGCCTAACTTGGTCGATGAAGAGTCCGCCAAACTCTATGCGGCCACGCTGGACTTTCTTGCCCATCGATACAGCGAAGGGAACCTGCGCATCGATCACTGGATCGTTCACAACGAAATCGACGCCGGGTGGCAATGGACCAACATGGGCGAGGTCCCCATCAATGTGTATTTGGATCACTACTTCCGATCGTTGCGAATGGTCGATGCCGCCACTCGACGAGTCAATCCGCACGCACGGTCGTTCATTTCGTTGACTCATCATTGGAACCTTCACGATCCGCCGCATTGGCGTTGGTACCGTTCCAAGGACATCATTGAGGCACTCATCCGCCATGGCGAAGTCGAAGGCAACTTTGCCTGGGCATTGGCGCATCATCCCTATCCCGAAAGTCTTTGGGAATCGGACACATGGAATGATGACGTCGAATTCTCAATGAACGCGACCATGTTCACGCTCAAGAACTGGCGAGTTTTGGATGACTACCTTCACACGTCTCGAATGCGAGATCCGGATGGCAACGTCCGCGCGGTCTTGCTCAGCGAACAAGGTTTCCACGCATCCGAAACGAATCGCGAATCGTTGAAACAGCAAGCCGCCGCTGTGTTCTACACCTTCGACCAAATCCAAAGATGCTCGTCAGTTCTCGCCTTTGACTACCACCGACCGGTCGATTCACGATCAGAAGGCGGACTGCATCTCGGCCTGCGAGGACTCGGATCGCCCGAGCACCCACGCGGAATCGCGAAACCGGCATGGGAGGCCTACAAGTCCATCGGAACAGAGTTTGAATCGGAGGTTCGTTCGCAATACGAACTGCCGTGGGAACGCTGAACAAGCTCTGTACGACAAAACGCGTCTAACAAGATCGACAGGGAAACGCCCAACTCGACTGGGTATAAATTCGCGACTCACATGAAGGCTCAATGGAATGCACCAGGTACTCGTTTACGCTGATTCGCTCAGTTGGGGAATCATCCCAAACACTCGGCGTCGTCTTGCCTACCAAGATCGCTGGCCGGGACGGATGGAGTTTGAGTTGCAGGATAGAGGGCTGAACATCAGAGTCATTGAGGACTGCCTGAATGGTCGTCGAACGGCGTGGGACGATCCGATCAAACCTGGACGAAACGGGCTCATTGGTTTGGAGCAAAGAATTGAAGTCAACTCGCCACTATCAGTCGCGATTCTCTTTCTTGGCACAAACGACTTTCAATCTTCTCACCGGGTCGATGCAGGCCAATCAGCACGAGGGATTGCAGCGCTCGTCGATGCCATTCGACGTTCGCCTATCGAACCGGGAATGCCCATCCCGGACATCCTGCTGATCGCCCCTCCAAAGATCCAAACTGCAGTGGGCAGCATGGCCGAGAAATTCGAGGGTGCCGAGACAAAGTCCGCCGGGCTTTCAGAGTCAATCCGAAAGGTTGCAATTGAAAAGCAATGCGACTACTTCAATGCAGCTGAAGTCGCAACGACCAGCGTGCTCGACGGCGTCCACCTCGACAAAGACCAGCATCACGAACTCGGTATCAAGCTTGCTGGCGTCGTTGAAGATATGTTGACGCGAATTGAAAGCTGACCGACACCGGTCAAACTCGATCTCCGTATTTAGGTCCGCAGGATCAAGCAAATGATTTCCAAAGCGATTCAGCGTCGCATCGCTCAACCGGATGTGCTCACTGAAATTCAGTATCCAAAACGAGTCGGAACCGCTTCTTCAAAAAGTCCAGACTCGTGAGATTGTGGATGAAAGCGGGGGCCAGCTATTGGCCAACTTCCAACAGTTCGAGGACGTCATCAGCGCTGAGTTCTCGGTACAACACAAATTGATCGAATTGCAGTAACTCGGATCGCCCGGAAACCTGCATTGTGTAAGTGCCCGGTTTCGGGAATTCGACGTTCAGCCATGAATGTTTATGGTGTGCCTCGATTTGTCCGTTCATGCCGAATCGCCCTTTGCTGCGGCCGAAGTATTTGTGGAACCCAGTGATCGTTTGCCCGTTCCCCTTCTGGATCGCATCGGGAAAGCCAATCCAGATGTCGTTTGACTTGTCGCCTTCGGCATCAGACGGCTGACGCATGTACGATTTCACCACATAGGTGCCTGCTTGGGGAACGTTGATCTGCTTGGTGATCGTGTGCGCGTCTTGGGCGGCGGCGTAGTGGTTCTTCCCTTTGAATTGAAGGTACGCGCCACCCGACGCATCGGCCGACTCGATTAACGCCCAGTCGCCATTGAGCGGGAAGTCTTCCGCTTCGATAGCTAGCAAGTTGCCAGATTGAACGGCGTTGTTGTAATTGATTTGAAGTTCCTTTTGACGCTCGAGCGTCTTGTTCATTTGGCTGCTGCGGTTGTCCAATTGTTGCGCGTCGACCGGAATGCCGCCGCCAAGAAAGGCTTGGAATTTGGCTGGACTGCCATTGGCGTCACCGGTGATCAAAAAATAGATCATCCCGGCGTCTGAGATATCGGCCTTGTTGTGTTGATGCATTTTCATGCTTTCCCAAATCCAGGCGACATTGGGGTCGCGGTGGTTTTCTAGCCAAGCCCACGGTTGCCAGTCCTGGCCCGTGTGCCAGCCCACCTTGGGATTGTCCTTGGGGTAGTTTTGATCCTTGATCCGCTTGAACTGAATGCGGTTGCCGCTTAGTTCAATCACCTGCTCGATCGTATGGTGACTGGGATGTCGCAGATGGTGGTCGTTGTAGTTGCTGTGTGATAGCACGCGGACATGATTCAGGGAGTCGGCGTTGCCTTCGTTAACAACCCGTTGAACCGCCTGGTAGATGAACTCGGATGGGCCCATATTCACAAAGTAGAGCGGGTCGGATTCAACTGATTTGGCCAGTTCGTCTTTCAAATGTTCGATCGCGTCTTCTTTGCGGACGCCGACGTCGAAGAATACGTCCGCGTCGAATCCCCATCGTGCGATCGCCCCTTGGGTGCCTTCTTGCATGAAGTTGCGGGCCGTCGTGTGGGCTGGCGAGGGCATGAAGTTGTTGTAGGAGAAGTGAACCAGTTTGGGTTGCAGGTTCATCTTGGCCAAGATCGCCAATGTCGCCGGTGTCGCGCCCCAATCATCGGGGTCGGCGGTGTTGTAGGTTCCTTCGTAATTCAGGTCAGGTTGATTGTTGCCGTCAGCGCTAATCGCAATGCGGTGCTTATCGTAGCCCCAGCCTTGGGCAGGGAGGCTGGATGCGTGTAGGCACAAACACAGTGAAACGAGTGCGAAGAGGGTGCGAGCAGATGGGCCCCAATAAGGCATTTTTGTTCTCCAAGGGAAACGGGAAGTTGTTTGGTTGGTGGGAAGGGGAGCAACGTGATCGGGTTGCGGTGTGCAGTCTGCGAGGTGGCGAGTAGAGCCGTTCAGGTGAGGCTGAGGGGCAGGACAATTCTTGGGAAGCGGCGTGTCCCTGAAATCACCCTGAACGCTCGCTTTCCGACCCGTCCCAACTTTCGTCGGGCGAGGTTGAAATGCGAAACAGGCACCCGCCCTTTGAAGTGGCGCGACCTCGAGAAGAGAGGAACGCGTTGGGGCGTTGGGGCGTTGGGGCGTTGGGGCGTTGGGGCGTTGGGGCGTTGGGTGTTTCGGTCTTTCGCTGGCTATCGCATTGGACTTGCGATTGGGCCCATTTCGCTGTTCTTGCTTTTCAAGAACTGCGGCGTTTGGGTCAGCAGGAATCGGTCGAATTCGAAACCGTCTTCTCGCATTGAGAACATGACCGTGTGTCGGCCGGGTTCATCGATGTCGAGCCAGATCTTTCCTAACACGCCGGTGTGGACCTTTTCCGTTCGCTGGCGAGAATCCCATTGCCATTGACCGTGCTTGCCGGTCCACTGCATGCGAGCACCGGATTCGGGCCATTGACCGTCGATCCCCACGTGCAAACCGTTGTCCTCCGAACCGGTGCAGCACATCCGCACCCACACGTAGTAGCGGCCGGGTTCGGTGATTTCGACCGGGTAGTACAGAACGCTGCATTGGCCCGGCGTGTTGCTAAAGCTGACGCCATTGACCAATGGGTCACTGTGTGTGACCCGCGTGTCGGGGAGGATTTCAAGGTAGGCACCGTTGCTGGCACCGTCGGCATGGTTGGGGTCCGGATCAGGTAGGATGCCCGGTGTCGTTTCGCTGCGGGTCACGTACCACTTGCGATGGTCCTGGCGATCGACGGCGTCGAAGTCTTCGGCTTCCACCACGACGATGCCGTCGGTTTGTCGAGAAACGCGTTTGGCTTTTGACGGGTCATAAGTGAAATTGAAGGGAGTCTTAGCGGAAGACGCGGCGTTTGCGTTCTTGGTTTTGCTGGATGGTTGTTTGGCCGGTGTTCCCGCTGACGATCCCGGTTGCACGATGGTCACTGAACGCCAACGTCCTCGTGAAAATGCAAACGCATCGCCTTCAGGGATCTTGCCGTTGGATGCCGAATTGAATTCGACGCGAATGGTGTCACCGGGGTGCAAGTCAACTTGCTTGAAGTGAGTCCGGTTGGGCGCATAGTCTTTGGCGGTTTCCGGATTTTGGACTTCGCCGACGAGTTTGCCGGCCACAAGAAGGCGGTAGCTTGACTCGCCGTCCGTTTCCGTTAACGCGGTGAGGACCAAGTCGAAGGTGCCCGCTTGGCCTTGGTATTGTGCCTCGGCGGCTGCAAACTTGTCTTGGAACTTGGCTGCGTCGATCGCCATCGCTCGCCGGTTCTTGTCTTTGTAGCCAGGCACAAAATCGCCTTCGGTTACAAACTGGAAATCGGTCAGAGCGTTCAGGACGAGTGCCTCATTTGCCGAACTTCGTGCAGTTGAGTTCGGATTCGATTTGTTTTGAGGCGACGCGTTCATGGCGGTTGTGTTGTGTGCCACGGCTCCATGGGTTGGCCGCAGTACTGCGAGCCAGTCTTGGTCGGAATCCATAGGCGGTTGGCCGAGATTGACTTTGTCGCCGCCGTTGACGGTTTGAACGGATCCCGCTTGCAGGTCGCCTCCGGTGCGGGGGTTGAACCAAAGGATTTCAAACTCCCGATCGACACCGTTGAGATCGAGAGTCGTTGTGTCGGCCTGTTTCAGGTAGACGAGATACAGTTTTCCGGCGTCCGCGAAGCAGTAGCCGTTTTTCGTACCAAGCAAGTCGTTTGCGTTGGTCATGTTTTGAAACGGGATCTTTTCATTGGCAAAGAATTTCAATGCGATCCGGCATTGCCGCCACATGTTTTCGCGAACCCGATAGTCCTGGCACGTTAGATCGCTGTGAGGGTGCTTGTAGCCAAAGTACCATTCGACGCCGGCTCCACCGGCCATGAAATTACCCCACAAAGCGTTCTGGCGAGCGTTGTTGCGAGTCGGATCTTCTTCGTCGGTGACAAGTGAATGTTGTGCATCGCCAGGTTCGTCGCACGCGACCACCCAAGGTTTGCCGGCCTGCACCGAACGACGAAGGTAGTCCAGCGTTTGTCCATGGACATTGCGGAAGTCAGGCTTGTTCGTTTGCAGTGAAAACCCGGTCAACTGGGAAGCGTTCCCCAGCATGTCGTAGTGTCGGTTTCCGTTATGGATCACGATGTGATGTTGGTACGGATCGTGATTCCAAAAGTACTTCGCCCAGGCAACTTTCTTTTCCGTGCTGACCTTATGGCCCAGGCCGACCTCCTCGCCCAGGTTCCAGTTCATCGCTAGGTGGTGGCTGAAGCGTGCGATCAGTTCCCGGTAGTACAGCTTGCGTTGTGGTCCTGTTTCGCCGTTGTCGAGCAGGTTCACGTTTTCAGCTTCTTGAGTTTTGAAATGCAAGTACATGCCCATCTTGTCGCCATGGGACAACACGATTTCCCATTGATCCATTCGCGAACAGTCCATTCGTGAACGTTCGTCGTATGCGGTATATGGGAAAACGTTGCGATCATCGCCCTCGATATTGAGAGTTAGAAATGAAAAAGCATTCAGTCCTTGGGAAGCAAGGTAGTTGATCGCACCAATGATGCCTTTGCCCTTGTCGCCTTGCCAGGTTGGGTCACCTGACATCCAGTCTTGAACGTGAGGTTGCCAGTCTTTGACAAGATTGTCCTTCTTTCCATCGGTTTTGAAGTCGCCATCGAAATCACGGTAGGCCAGGAAGTTTTCGGGGGCGTCCGCGCCCGCTTTCAAGAAGTACTCTTCAGTGCCGGCGAATTGCAGGTGATGTTTGCCAACGTAGTTCAGTCGACCTTTGCCACGGAAATCGCGTCCTGACTTATCCGTCGCTGCGATTGTGATCGTGCCCTGCAAACCGTCGACTGATTCGACTGGCGTGCCTTCATTTTCGTCGTCTGAAATCGCGACGCTAGGCCCTTTCCGAAAGGAGATCTTGTACGTCCATTCGCCAGCATGGTCGGGACAGAGGTGGGCTCGCCATTTGTTCCCCGAGGTTGCCGAGGTGTTGGCGGCGTCACCGTCAGCAGCGAAGTAACCCGGCACGATGTAAGACACGCCTGAATCCGCGTTCATGAACGCCACTTCCATCCGGTAATCGAGGAATGGATTGGGAGTGCCCTGTTCGGAGGCTTCCGGGCCATCGACGGTTAACGTGACCGCATGCCATTGGCGAAGTTCCCCTGAAAGGGAGACGTCCGCCGCTTTGGCTGCGGCGGGAACGCTGAGGTTCCCAATGGCGATGAGAGCACAAACGAACACTGAAATACGTTTCATTACTGGAGCCTTCCAATCAAACTTAGTTGTAATCCGACAAAGAGCGTGGGCTGACATGAAGCCTTTCAACGGTCTATTGTCGGAACCGTCCAAACGTGCACAAAAAGAATTCGATTTCTGGCGAAACTTTCCCCGCTTGGTTCGTGAGGCAATCAAGTTTTGAAAAATGGAGGATTTCGTGTGCACGCTTTGCACGGACCGAACAAGTAACTACAGCGGACATTCCGTTAGGCCGAAAAGGCATGTGCTCTATCGTCGTTGCCCTATCGTCGTTGCTGGAACCGCCGCAATCTGTCACCACTACCAATGATTCGCTTTCATGAGTGACCCTTCCTTTCAATCGTTTTTGAACATCACCGAGAATCGGTCGCGAATCTTTGCGATGATCGTAGCGATGGTGCATGACTTCGATGTGGCGGAGGAGTTGTTCCAGGAAACGGTGGTCGAGATTCTAAAAAGTGAGGACACGTTTGATCCTTCACGCCGATTTTTGCCCTGGGCGTGTGGCGTCGCCAAGCACGTGGTTCAGCGGTATTGGCGACGGCAAAAACAAATGCCAACCAGTGGTGTGAACACCATGTTGGCTGAGCTTGCGATGGTCGCCGTTGAAGGTGACGACGAGGTATGGCGAGGCGAACGGGTGGCCTTGCGCCGTTGCTTCCAAAAGTTATCGCCCAACATGCAGCGTCTGTTGCTGTTGCGGTACGGGCAGAACATCAAAGGGCAAAACTTGGCCGAGCAAGCATCCATGCGAGCCGGGTCGATCCGCACGACGCTGACCCGACTTCGTTGTCAACTTCGACAGTGTATTCACGCACAGACAGTCCAGGTGTAGGGAGAGCTTTGAATCATGGATCAACAGTCTTTTGACGAACTGGTAGCGGCGTACCTTGACGGCTCGCTTGATGAACAAGGCATCGAAACGTTGTTGCGGGCGGTGGAGTCGTCGGCGGATTTACGCAGGCAATTCCAGGAAGAAACGCGACTGAACGTGTTGTTGCGTGAATCGATGAGTGAGCAGGTTGAGATCAACCTGATGCAACAGAACGCCACGCCAGCGATGCCAAAGCGGACAGCGCCCCCGCCGCTTCGTTCTTTTGCTTGGCTCTTGCTTGCCAACGCGGCGGCTTTGTTGATCGTGTGTGGAATCTATTTTTATCGCAATGCCACGCCAGAGACCTCTCCGCCGTTTGGAATCTGCCTTACCGTTTCGGGTAGCGGTGAAGCACAGGTGGAACGATCCGCAGGTGTTTTTCCTTTAGCCCCAGAGACACACGTTCGTGTTGGCGACAAGGTCGTGTGCGGGGAGCATGCTCGGGCGGTGTTGAGGCTGGTCGATGGTTCTATTTTATCGTTGGACAAGGGGACGCGGGTGACGCTTGCTTCGGCTCGTCCGGAAGTCAACCTAGACCAAGGTGATGTGCTTTTTGAAGTTTCGGACCGAAGACCTGATGAGCTGCCCTTCCAAGTGCACACGAGCCTTTCGACCATTGACGTGATGGGGACCATTTTCGGTTTGGCGGATGACGGACAGACGAAGTTGGAAGTTTACGAAGGTCGCGTGAGTATGATCCGGCACAGTGATCGCAAGCGGATCGAGGTGGGGTCCCAGCAGACCGTTTCGACGAAGGACGCGTCCTTCGCGGTGCAGGACATTGCCATATCAGCACAACAAAACACTCGGCTTGTGCCAACGGATGACATGACGTTGGGCCGGGGAAAGCTCGCCGCCAACAGCAGGCAATTGAAAGTCGAAGGGGGCAAACGTGTAATTTACCTCCGTTTCGTCGTTCCCGAGTTGGGCGCACTGCAGACGGCGAAACTGCAATTGACTCAAGAGATCGACACCGGGTCTGGCAAGCTGCAAGTCCACCTTGGTGAACACAGCGATTGGGATGAGGCAAGCCTGACCCACGACAACGCCCCGGAATCAATCCAATTGGTTGACGAACACAGTGGCGTTGTGACCGACGGGCAGGTGGTCGAAATGGATGTGTCCAAGGTTGTCACGCAACCAGGTCCGTTGACGTTGATTTTGACCCTGGACAAGGATAAAGAAAACGATATCTGGTTTGGTTCAAGGAAAGGCAATCATCCGCCGCAGTTGATTCTTTCCACTGCGGTTATTTAGACGGTGATTGTCGCAGTAACGATTCAGCTAATTGCGGAAGTGGTGGCATGACGCCTGTGTTTGCGTAGTCCGCCTTGCTCGACGATGACTTTTGACGTTGCAGATTCTTGGCGTCACGGTACACGTCAACCAACCGACGCGAGAACGATGTCGACTCCGGGGGATCTCCGTGTTGTTCACTTCTTGCCTTTGGGTTTCTTTGGCACGGCAGTCGGCCTATCGTAAGGCGGTATCGCTGAGGAAAGCGTGTTAGGACCAGTGTCTTGGCTCCATCCAGGCCCCAATAGCAGACCGAAATCGCCTTCGACGAATTGAACGGAATAGGCAAATGTCATGGCTACTACATCGTCCTATTCAATTGGACCAGAAACGGCGCGTCTCGTTCATCGAGCCTTCACGGTTGACGACGCGGAACTTGCGTTTGAGCTCAATAGCAATCCTGACGTCCTGCGATACACCGGCGATGCACCTCTGAGCTCGGTCGCAGAAGCCAGGCAGTTCATCGCCGACTACCCGGATTTTCGAGAGTACGGATACGGTCGATGGGCATGCGTCTTGAAGGAATCGCAGACCGTTATCGGGTTCTGCGGTCCGAAGTATTTGCCGGACCTGGGTGTCGTCGACATAGGATATCGCTTCTTGCCAGACCACTGGGGTCGCGGGATAGCAACGGAAGCTTGCACGGCTTGTCTGAAGTTTTGCCTCGAAGTTATCGGACTGCGACACATCGTTGCGTTTGTCATGCCGGAAAACATCGCCTCCATCCGCGTGCTAGAAAAGTCTGGCATGACCTACGATTGCGATTTCAACTACGACGGAATCGCGACGCATCGTTTTGTGTTGGACATTACTCAAGCCGAACAGTGAACGGCGGATCAGCGTCTTCTCACGTTCCTCGGCAAATTCGCCTCGCAACAAATCGTACCCGTTGAGAAAAAATGAATACCTGGATCGCTCTTTTTCGCGGCATCAACGTGGGTGGCAAGAACAGAGTGCCGATGGCCGCGCTGCGTTCAATGTTCGAATCAGTTGGCTGCAAAGCTGTTCGAACCTACATCCAAAGCGGGAACGTTGTCTTCGAGTCCAGGTTCAGATCGAAACGTGAACTCACTAGACGCATCTCCGATGCGACAGGAGAGCAGTTCGGCTTCTACCCCGACGTTATCCTTCTGAACAAAGACGAATTTGCAATTGCCGTCGCGACGAATCCTTTTGCGGACGCTATTTCGGCTCCCAAGACAATGCACTTCTTCTTCCTGGCAGACTCGCCGGTCGATTTCGACTCCCGGGAGATGGCGAAAATTGCGATTGAATCGGAACGGTACGAATTGATTGGCGACATCTTCTACTTGCACGCTCCTGATGGATTTGGAACCTCCAAACTGGCCGCCAACATTGAGCGTAGACTGGGAGTGGCGGCAACCGCACGCAACTACTCCACGATCGCAAACATTGTGACGCTCATCGAATCGCAATAGTCCGTCATTTTCGAAGATGGGGCGAATGCTTACGAGAAGTGGAAGAATTAGATCGAGACCGCGAGGCGAAGATGCGGAAGCTCTGTATCAAATATCGAGTGATTTGATTCGCGGAAGACTGGTTCGCTATCATGCGGGGAATCATCCAATTGCACACGTCGACCAGCAAAACACCGCCGAGCATTCCATGACTCACAGCTCCCGTCCTTTGATTCACGCACTCGTGGTTTTCGTTGCCGTCTTCACTTGGGCGGCGATGGCGCCCGCCCAGCAGCGAGACCCTTCCTCAATTAAAAACCGTTTGGAAGGCGACGATTCCAATGACGATGGCAAAGTCACTCTCGATGAGTTCAGTGGACCCGATCGGTTGTTTCAACGTCTCGACCGCGATGGTGACGGCGAGATCGTGATCAAAGAGGTGGTGACGACAATGTCCGCGCGACGTCCTGCCAACAATCGCAATGCCGCTGCAAATGCGCCGCGAGGCGTCATTATCAAACGCGACGTCATCTTTGGAAAGGGTGGTGGCCGGGACCTGAAAATGCACATCGTGCTGCCAGAGAAGAAGTCCGATGAACCGTTGCCCGCGTATGTTTGGGTGCACGGTGGTGGCTGGCAGGGTGGCACCAAAGAAGGTGGCGTCGGCCAAGTTGCAAGGGTGGTGGCGAAAGGCTTTGTCGGGGCAACCATCGAATACCGCCTGACAGGTGAAGCACCCTTTCCGGCACAAATCGAAGACTGCAAGTGCGCGATTCGATACCTGCGAGCGCACGCGGAGGAGTATGGAATCGATCCAGACCGCATCGCGGTCGGCGGTAGTTCCGCTGGCGGCCATCTGGTCGCGTTGCTCGGAACCAGCGGCGACGTTGAGGAGCTCGAAGGAACCGGCGGATGGCAGGACCAATCCAGTCGCGTCCAAGCTGTCATCGATCTTTACGGTCCCACCGACTTCTCAAGATTTGTGACCACCAAAGGGTTTGAATCTCACAACCGCGCCGGTTCACCCGAATCCAAGCTCCTCGGGGGCGGTGTAGTCATCGGGAACGACGATGGAATCCGCCGGGTCAACCCGATCACGTACGTCGACGCAAATGACCCTCCATTCTTGATCATCCATGGAACGAAAGACCCGACCGTCCCGGCGAACCAGAGCCAATTGATGCACGAAGCACTCGAAGCCGCCGAAGTCGAATCGAAGCTGCATCTCATCGAAGGTGGCAAACACGGAGGCAAAGAATTCGGGTCTCCAAAGATTCGTGAGATGATGCAGACGTTCCTGACAGAGAATCTTCAAGCGTCCGAGTAGTTCTTAATTTCGCTTACTCGCCTGGCCAATCATCAGGCACGATGAAAAAGCGACTGAATGAAGGAGCGGTTGGCTCAGCTGCTTCCACAGAATTCTCACGTCTAGCTGCAAAGACGGGACGCTGATATTGAGCCATTTGGCGGTCGACCTCGGAGACAAAATCGTTCCAGTCCATCGCTGACGCATGTTCTCCATTTGCCGGGCAAGCGGACAGCCAGTACGGCTTTCTCAGTATTCGATATTCCTCGCTCGGATGGGCAAGCTTCTCCAGATCTCGGCGACGTACCCAAATCCCTCGCTCATGGTTGGCGGACATCCAACGAGGGAACTCCCGCACTGAGTGGATTCCCGGCGGATAGAACAAGCAACCTTTCATCAAGGCTTCACGAACAACGACGTCGTCTCGCACCTTTTTGCTGAGAGCCAATTGATGCTCGTACAAACGCGTCGTCTTTCGTTCAAACGAGTCGCTCGAGTTCGGTCCGACAAAGCGACTCCCCCGCAACGGTTCGTCAGGTAGGTAGAGATAGAACTTCACAGCAACCTCCCAGTGGGTTAGTCGACCGAGTTCATCCACAAACAAGAAGTCCATTTCGCCAAGCGTTCTGCCATCGACACGGACCTGTTCGCCGTGAGCAACAATCTCCACAGACCGAATGTGGATCAGCCAATACAGAATCAATCGCTCGAAATAGGGACCAACCTTCTTCGACAATCCCTCATTCATGAACGAGGTCAAACGCGGACGATCAATCTGTGCTGGCGAAATGGGTGAGTGCGTCGCACCGGGTGCAATCAACGAAGGACTGTTCACCACCCAAAGCAGATCTTCGGCGAATTGATTCAACTACTCGCTCGCGATGTCAGCTGGGATCTGACAGCTCTGCATCTTCAACAAAGCGCGTTTCAGACCTGGATAGATTCGAACGCCGACAATCGCGATCGCGAGCTCACCGAATGCGGCATGGCCAAAGTGTTGCTGGATTCGCGAAGCGACCTCTTCATCGACAGCACCACCACGCAGACAATTGAGAGTGTGTTCACGGACGTCCTTCAACTCCGTCGGCAATTTGTCTGACGATTCAACGATCTGCTGAATCAGCGCGTCAGAGACCCCAGCTTCTCTTGCCATCATCACATTCAGCTCGAGGCAACCACGACAATCCTCGACCTGCATCACGGTGATCGCGGCAGTGAAATACGCGTCCGCCGTCAGTTGGTCGTAGTGCATTGTCATCGGTCGAGCTGCCGCAAACCGACGAAACGATTCGGGCGACCGTTCGAACAACTCTTTCATGTAGTCGGCGTTGTACCCGTAAGCAGACTCGAAAGCTTCAATCTCAGTGAGCACCTCGCTCGAGTCCCCGACCGTCACATCATTCTTTGTCACGTCTTCAATCTCCAAACAGTGGTGATCCATTGCAAACGACAACGCGTCACCATCTTCGCTTGGCATGACGCACAAGGCCATCGCCCTAACCCAACACGCTGCCGATGGCTGCAGCTTCGGAAAGTCCCGACGCAGGCTGGATTGTCACCGCCGTTAGCGATGTCATCCATTCACCAGCGAAAAGCCGCTCCAACCTTCCAAGACCGAATCCTTTACTACGACCCGTTGTCATGCTAGCCTAGCAATCAGCTCACTCATCCGTTGACCGACCGGACGCAGGTCCTTTGCCATCCACGCAAAAAACAGAGTCTTTCGGAACCATTGAGCTGATCCCGCAACTTCCCCACCCCATCCAGCGAAATTTTGGCAACGCGAACACCCGGAAAACCCACTCAGTTTCTCCGTCACTCGATCAGTTGTCCAAATTTCGACCTCCTCCGATCCAAGAGTCCCCACATGCTCCATGTTGGTTCGAATTCCGTCTTGAAGCCGCTGATCCTCTTTGGCGGGTTTCTTCTCTCGCTCGCATGCCAGGTTGTATCTGCACAGGAGATCAACGATGACTGGAAATTTCGCCTGAGTGCTCCCGCCGACGGATGGCAGCAACCCGGCTTCGACGTTGCCGATTGGCAGGACGGGGCCGGAGGTTTTGGAACCCACGAAACCCCTGCCGCACGCATTGGACACGTCTGGGACACCGATGCGATCTGGCTTCGAAAGTCATTCAAGCTGGATTCCATCCCCACAAATCCCGCCTTGCTGGTGCACCACGACGAAGACACGCAGATCTACCTGAATGGGAAACTCGTGGCAAAGCTGACTGGCTACAGCACGCAATACCACACGCTTCCGCTTGAGCCTGCCGAAGCAGCAGCCCTTCAAGTCGGAAAAAACCTGCTGGCCGTGCACTGCGTTCAAAAGACAGGCGGCCAATTCATCGATGTCCACGTGGTCGATTCGCAAAACGTTCCTGAGCTTCCCAAGCCCGAACTCAGCACGAAGCCTTTCCAATCGGAGCTGATCACGAAGTGGGGATCCGAAGTAACAGCTGAGAACGTTTGGACCGAATACCCAAGACCTCAGCTGCAACGATCGAATTGGGCCAACTTGAACGGCCATTGGGACTACGCAATCACTCCGAAACAAACCCAGGCACCGACTGAATGGGCCGGCCAGATCTTGGTTCCGTTTCCATTGGAATCCAAACTCAGCGGCGTCCAGCGATTGCTCGATGCGGAGGAGACTTTGTGGTATCGACGCGAATTCGATTGCAGCAAGAAGGATGGCAAGCGAACGCTATTGAACTTCGAAGCAGTCGACTATCGCTGCGAAGCGTTCGTGAACGGTAAATCAGTCGGTTCTCACACGGGAGGCAACACGCCATTCTCATTTGATATCACGGACGCGGTTGAGTCTGGACAGAACGAGTTGCTCGTCCGAGTCGAAGATGCCACCGAAGAATGGCAACTACGAGGCAAGCAAACTCTGAATGCCCGCGGAATCTGGTACACCCAGGTCTCAGGAATCTGGCAAACCGTTTGGCTCGAAGAAGTCGCGACTCAGCACATTAACGATGTGAAAATTCAGACGGATGCCAAGACGGGATCGATCACGATAGCCGTTGATCAAACCGACGAAGGACCGATCAACATTCAAATCAAAGACAACGGCGATGTCGTTGCTTCCGGCAAAACGGATTCCAACTCGCTGACGCTGAAGATTCCCGACGCAAAGCTGTGGTCACCCGATTCGCCTCACCTTTACACAATCACAGCATCTTTGATCGGCAACGAAGGTGAGGTCCTGGACCAAATCAAATCCTACGCCGGGATTCGCGATGTCGGAAAAGCAAAAGATGCGGACGGCAATTGGCGATTCACGCTCAATGGCGAGATCATCTTTCACTGGGGCCCGTTGGATCAAGGCTGGTGGCCAGATGGACTGCTCACGCCGCCGTCAGACGAAGCGATGCTGTTCGATATCGAATGGCTGAAGTCATCTGGGTTCAACATGATTCGCAAACACATCAAGGTCGAACCGCGTCGGTACTACTACCACTGCGATCGTTTGGGCATGATGGTTTGGCAAGACCAAGTCAGCGGTGGCTCTGGCGAAGGAGCTTGGCCTAAATGGACGCGTTTGGATCCCAACCCATCCGATGCCACTTGGCCGGCCGAGCCACATGCTCAGTTCATGCGAGAACTCGAGTGGATGATCGATTCTTTGGAGAACCATCCGTCAATCGTTTGCTGGGTTCCTTTCAACGAGGCCTGGGGACAACACCTGACAATGGAAGTCGGAAAATGGACCGAGGATCGCGACCCTTCACGGCTGGTCAACATCGCCAGCGGAGGCAACTTCTGGCCCGCCGGTGACATCGTTGACGAGCATCGGTACCCGCACCCCGGTTTCCCGTTCGAACTCAACCAAAACGGGCGTTTTGTTGACTTCATCAAAGTCGTCGGCGAGTTCGGCGGCCATGGGTATCCCGTTGAAGGGCACCTTTGGAACGTCAACCGACGAAACTGGGGCTACGGCGGATTGCCGGAGACAAAAGCGGAATACAAAGACCGCTACGTGACCTCCATCAACAAACTAAAAGAACTTCAGCAAAAGGGGATCGCGGCCGGAGTCTACACGCAAACGACAGACGTTGAAGGCGAGATCAACGGACTGATGACCTACGACCGGAAAGTCATCAAAATCCCAGCGGAAGAGCTCGTCGAGATTCACGAACCTTTGTTGAACGCAAACGATTGATCGCAGCAATCGTTGCACAATGTCTTCATTCGCAAACGCTCGGATCTCTTTCGATCCGAGCGTTTTTCATGTCACGGAAGAATGTTGCACGTCGCCTTCCGCGAGGCGAGAATTGCGATGTTGATGTCACATCATCTCGAATCCCGGAATGAGAGACATTGATTCCCGCCAAAGTCCCCATCCAATTCCCACCCTCCCCACCGAGCCCTCTGCCCATGAAACGGTTCCGTCTTAGATTCCAGCAACGCTCTATATCCCAACTGCTATGGCATTGCTGCTTATTGTCGTTGATCTCAACCGTGTTTGGCCCACCAGCCTCGGCTTTCGCCGCGGATCAGCAGCGCCCGAACATTGTGCTCGTGTTCATCGATGACATGGGATGGGAAGACTTCTCATGCTTCGGCAATCACGACGCCCAGACACCTCACATCGATGGCATGGCTCGTGAGGGAGTCAGGTTTGAACAGTTCTACGTCAATTCGCCGATTTGCTCTCCATCGCGAACCGCGATCTCGACCGGGCAATACCCGCAACGATGGCGTATCGGATCGTTTCTCAGCAACCGAGATCACAACGAACGACGCGGGATGGCTCAATGGCTGGATCCCAAAGCTCCAATGCTGGCGAGATCGCTGCAACAATCCGGCTACGCCACCGGGCACTTCGGAAAATGGCACATGGGCGGCCAGCGAAACGTTGATGAGGCTCCCTACATCACCGAATATGGCTTTGATGAATCGCTGACGAACTTCGAGGGCATGGGGCCAAAGCTCCTTCCGTTGACGATGAAACCCGGCGACGAGGAACCCGGCCGAATTTGGGCGGACGCCGAGCGGCTTGGCGAAGGTTATCGATGGATGCAGCGTTCTAAGATCACAGGCGGCTTTGTCGATGCGGCCATTCCCTTCATCCAAAAAGCACGAGAGGCGAACAAGCCGTTCTACATCAATCTTTGGCCGGACGATGTCCACGCTCCCTTCTGGCCGCCCGTGGACCAATGGGCGGACGGCAAACGAGGCCTGTACCTGTCCGTTCTCGAAGAGATGGACCGCCAACTCGGCAAGCTCTTTGAGCTGATTGGCAACGATGCGAATCTTCGCGAAAACACGCTGGTCTTGATTTGCTCGGACAACGGCCCCGAACAAGGCGCCGGTTCCGCCGGCCCATTTCGCGGATTCAAAACCCATCTCTACGAAGGTGGAATTCGATCGTCGTTGATCGCTTGGGGTCCAGGCATCGTCAGCCGTGCCGGCGAAGTGGATCGAGCTTCCGTATTCTCAGCAATCGATTTGGTGCCAACGTTGCTTGAGCTGACCGACACCGAAAAACCGGAGGACGCATCCTTCGACGGCGAATCGATTGTTCCCGCGATCACCGGCGACGGCACTTCACGAACTTCGCCACTCTTCTTCCGACGCCCACCCGATCGCGATGCCTACTACGGCATGGACGACCTTCCAGACCTCGCAATGCGAAAGGGCAATTGGAAACTGCTCTGCGAATATGACGGTTCCTCCCCAGAGTTGTACGACCTCGATTCCGACCGCGGAGAAACCCAAAACCTCGCGTCCGAGCACCCCGGCACCGTTGCGGAAATGACCAAAGATCTTGTCGCCTGGCACCTAGCCATGCCAAAAGACAACGGCGCCACCTATCGCGAAAAACCTAAGAAGAAGGCTAGGAAGCCAGCGAAAAACTGAGATTCGCCGTCAGGCGGATCTCAATCCCTCGACGGTTCGACTGAAGAAACCGCACGCGCAAGAGGGATAAGGCTCAAACAAATAAGCAATTCTTCGGCGGTACCAGCCGATCGTTGAAACAAAAACAGCCGCCTTCGACATGCGAAAGCGGCTGTTCCGTTATTCTATTTCGCCAAAGCACTCAACGATAGTTGTCTTCATAGTCCGTCGTTTGCTGATTGGCCTGTTCTTCGTACGCTTGCAGTTCTTCATCCGTCATCGGGCCATCTTCGTTTTCGATCACGGTGTTGCCACCGGGTCCGCATCCGGTGAACAGCGCTGGCGACATGCCCGCGACCAAAAGAAAGATCAAGCTATGAATCCAAACTGCTTTCTGATTTTTTTTCATTCTTCTTGTTGTGGTTTAGGAAGGTTTGAAGTTTGAGACGGAATTGAAAGACCATCTCGAAGAGCTACACGAAAGACGGTGGAAACACTTCGAGACAGCCAAAATCGACGTTGCTAATTCTTAGAAATCAAACTCGTAAGTTTCTTTCCCGTTCCGAGTTCCCATGGCACCCCAGACTCCATAAGGCGATTCTGAACCTGGACTGTTCTCTTTCCAAATCACTTCCGCGTGCGAGTTTCCAGCGTCGATGCTGTCGGTGATGAACTTGACTGCACCGTCACCCAACACAACGTGGACGCCGCCTTGATGCTGACTGCTCGGAGGTGCGACTGCCCATGCGGAGTCGGAGCGGTTGGGCATAACCATTTCGCGGTTGGGAGGAAGGATCGTGTTGAACGCAGCGTAAACCGTTGCCGCATCTGCCCAACGGAAGCCACGTCCATAACCAGAGTTCAAGTTTCTCACAATCGAGTCAGTGGAATCCAACCAGAATTGTGGTCTCGCTGGATCTTTGGCACCGGTCGTGTCAGCCCAACCTGGATCTTCCCCAAGAGGACGGAAGCCAGGCCCAGTAGCAGCATCGGTCTTGATCGCACGTGGGTTCACATGCGTCGCCATTTCACCCAACATGATTGTGTTGCTCAGTCCATCCGTCACGTCGCGAAAACGCATTGCGGGACGTGAACGACCTTGCCCCAGACCTTTGATTCCGTTGACGGTTTGGCGGAACACGAAGAATCCACGCAGAGACTGGTTGACCTGATCTGCTCGTCCAGCATCCTCATAGAAGTAACCGTTGGAAGCGTTCAACGGTCCAGCATCAGCGTAGTGGAGACCATCGCCGTAACAGCATGCGTAGTTCGCACGCCCCATCGCTGGCGACCCGACACCTGGATCACTTGGGCAACGGAAAGTACCGATGTCAGTCATCCAAGGTGTGTAGTTTCGGTCCCAAGCGCGCGGTCCCATCGCGGGATAGTTGAAGGTCCCGTCGCCATCCGTGTCCATTGGGTTGCTGATTTGCTCCCACAAAGCCTGCTGTTCCACATACGGCAACATCGGAATCAACCAACTGATTCGACGCCCATTGCCAGCGTTCCCGTTCTGAGTCGCAGAACTACCGGCCGAGTTGTCAGTTCCACCACCATTGACTGGCAGGGAGTTGAACGCACTGTGGTAGTTGTGAATCGCGAGTCCCATCTGCTTCATGTTGTTGCTGCAACTCATTCGGCGGGCAGCCTCACGGGCCGCTTGAACGGCGGGCAGTAGCAACCCCACCAATACTCCGATAATGGCAATCACCACCAACAATTCGACCAGCGTAAACGCTTGTCGATCGATCTTCGATTCCGATTTGATCATTGATCAATCCTTCCGGTCTTAGAGAAAAATAACGCCATGCAGTTCGAAGATCGCCACGCTCACAACTTCGCTCGCTTGGCTCATTTCGAACATGCCTGTCGTTGAATTTCGGCTATCCGGCAGCCAGTGTCAAGCGACAACGGATCTCAGCTCCCCCTTAAACACAAAGTCCCTCCCAATCATCTGGAAAACAGGGGATTCTTCTCTGTTCGGGCCGCCTTCACTGACCGTCAATACCCTTTCGATTTCCCAACAATCCGCTGAAGCTTCTCCGCAGATGCCGCAGAAGCTTATCCTCGCGAAAACAATTGCGCCACGCTCAGAAGGCTCGCACCTGCTTCGCGAGCGCATGAAAAACCGCATGCTGCTAAAGCAACATGCGGTCAAGGTTTGGAAGCAGGCTGAGTGGATCAGATCACTGAGTTGATTAGAACTCAGAGTCGATGACTTCCTTCATGCCCTTGGTGCCCAAGGCACCCCACAGCCCGTACGGGCTTTCGCGCCCCGCACCACCGTTCGCTCCACGACCGTCTCCATTGTCGCGGCCATAGGCAACGTGGTCCTGGTTCCCGGCGTCGATGGACGAAGTGACAAATCTGACTGCCCCGTCACCCATCAAGATGTGAACACCACCTTGGTGGCGACTCGCGGCTGAATAGATCCCAAAGTTACCTTCGCCTCGACAGACGTTGTAACTGTTGGGAGGCCCAATCGTCATGAACGAAGTGTAGGTCGGGCGACCGTCTGCCCAACGTCGACCGCGTTGGTGGTTGGCATTGCCATCCCAGTTCGCGCTGTCGGACCAGAACTGCGGACGGGCTGGATCGATGACACCAGAAGTTGCCCAATAACTTGGCGGTTGATTGGCCACGTTTCCATCGCGGTGGATGGAGCTGAAGATCTCTCGGTTGCCGTTCCCGACAACGATCTCGCCACACAGAATGGTATTGGAAAGACCATCCAAGATATCGCGGAATCCGGTGAAGTTACGACCGTGAAACGCTCCGCGAGCCCAACGGTTACCGGCGGTTGCACCCCAAGTACCATCGCCACTGGGCTGACCGTTCCCGTCTTGGATACCATTGTGATGCTGTTCGAAGAACGCGTCGCCTGTGCAAGCAGCATAGTTCGAAAATGCAACCTGCGTGCCGGCTGGAATAACCGGATCGCTCGGGCATCGATACATCGGCACCTGAGTCAACCACGGTTGGTAATCCTCATTCCAAGGCGTGCCACCCATTGCCGCGTAGGTATTCGGCGGAGTCAACGCATTGCCATTTCGATCAAAGTTGAACGGGTTGGAAATGGTTTCCCACATGCCCTGTTGCTCAACGAAAGGCAAGATGCCGACCAAGAACGAGAGGTAACCGCGGTTGTGGGTGTAGTTATTACCCCCATCGATGTGCGTGCCACCTTTGTGCTTAGGAAGCTTGTTGTATGCCGAGTGGTAGTTGTGCAGCCCCAAGCCCATTTGCTTGAAGTTGTTGCTGCAGCTCATTCGTCGCGCGGCCTCACGTGCGGCTTGAACAGCCGGCAGCAAGAGCCCAACGAGTACTCCGATGATCGCGATAACGACCAGGAGTTCGACAAGGGTAAAACCCTGTCGAGTTTGATTGCTTTTCATAAATCGAAAATCCTAGAAAAGAAAGAAAAATCCCAAGGACATTCCAGAACGAAATCTTTGGAACGCCTCACAAAACACAAAAGAAAAGCGACAAAAGGTCACCTTCACAAAAGAAAGAACAACCGAGCGGACAACAAAGACGCCATCCAAAACCGGCCATTCCAATACAACTCTTTCGCCCTAGACCCCGACGAAAGTCGCAATCCAATACCAGAACTAGTTGCCGTACTGTTCTTGAAACTCTTTTTCCATCTGCGCGTCGTAGTCTGCCTGGGCCTGCTTCTCTTCTTCCGTCATGGCAGGAACCTCAGATGGGTCGTATTGGGCCTCCCCGCTCGATCCACATCCGAGCATCGCGATGCATCCGAGAGACGAAAACAGACAGAACACAAAGCTTCGGTACATATTGCTAGACCTAATAGTGGGGACAGCCGACCACCCAGGAAATTCAAAGGTTCACAATCCCACAAAAGAGAAACGGGACTGGGAGCGGTCGTTAATCGAATGGTAAGGCGACCTCACCAACACTATTGACTATAGCGAGTAGCGTTGATCACGCCAGAGCTTTCTAAGATTTGATACCGTTTGTTGACTTCTAAGGATTCGATGGTTTCTTTCAGGCCCGAAGGCCAGGAAATATCTATCGTGATAGCCCCATCGATTTCACCCAATCCGATGTGCAACAACCGCTGACCAGTACTCATATACCCCCCGCCTGCCAGCACAAAATCGGTGATCTCTCGAGACTCGCCCGCTGCCTCGTACGACACCGTCACCACGGCACCGACAGCAGCCTTTTCACTGGTTTTTCCAATAAATTCGAGCTGCACCGAGTCCTCCGAAGAACTGTCATTCCTCAGCAGTGCAACTGGTCTATCAAGATGACTTGCTAAGAGGTCGAGTCTCCCATCGCTGTTGTAATCCAATAGGGTGAGCGTTCTGCCTATTTGCTGAGTTTCAAAATACACCCCGCTCTCTTTGGGGTGCTCTGATACAAACCCCCGTTGTCCGCCTCGAAATAATTGCGGCAACATTTCGAACGGGACACTCTGAGACATATTGTTGAACAAATGGCCATTTAGGATGGCCAGGTCCAACCAGCCGTCGTTGTCGAAGTCAGCGGCTTGAGTTCCAAAGCCAGTCGTGGATCTCGAGGGCGTGTCCAAACCAAAAGCCAGCGCCTCATCAGCAAAGAAACCACCGGCCGTCTGCATAAATAGATTGACCGACTCTTGGTGAAAATTCGTCACGTGTAGGTCCAAACGCCCGTCTCGGTTGAAGTCGCCGGCGGCGATGCCCATGCATGCCTCTCCGATCCCGCTTCGCCCTACTGCGCAACCCGCGAGACCAGCATTCTCAATCATCGTGGTGATGGTGTCGGACTCTGTATGGGCACTGCCCCCTAACGATTCACCGCCGGTGGGAGCCTCGGAACATTTTGAGACCCAAAAATGGTTCAGGTCGCCGTCATTGGAAACAAAGAAATCGTTCCCACAGCGATCGTCAAAATTGCCAATGATGACACCAAAACCAAGCTTCGGCCGTTCGGCCATTGCCTCACAAACGGATTGCCATGGGCTCAAAGTCCCATCAGGCTTCATCTCATAGACGTAGTCTTGGGCAACGCGATAGCTTTGTGGCTGGCAATTATCGAACGGGGTCGAGCACATCACTTCGAAAGCCAGTGGATCGTCGATGTAGTTGATTTCCACCAACTCGGGCAGTGCATCGCCGTTCAGGTCGGCGAGTCCCAAACTGGATGTCCAGCGTTCTTCGTTTCCGTTGATCAGCTTGGGATCGATTTGGAAGGTGCCATCGCCTTGATTGATATAAACACTGTTCCGACCAATGTTCGCGACCAAAATGTCCGGGAATCCATCCTGATTCACGTCACCAACACATATTCCTTGCCCGAACCCACGATCGTCGGCACGGCAGGTCTCAGTCACCTCCTGGAATCGGCCGCTGGGTAGCTGCCGATAAAGCTGGTTTGGCAAAGAGTTCAGCTCGTTCGGATCACCTCCCGCACGAGCGAAATAGGTATCGCAGCGACCATCCAAGTCGTAATCCAAGGCGGCGAGCCCGACGCCGTTGGCTTGATGCAGATAGAACTCTTTGCCATCCGCCGGATATCCCGTCGTGAACTCAGTGTCGATCCCTAACTCTGAAGCAACGTCCTGAAACACGAGAGGAGACCGCGTGGACTCGTCCGCTGCACCATCAATCGCGATCGATTCGTTCAACGATGGCATCTCAAACGGGCTTGGCGTGAATCCCATTGAACGCTGCAGGCGAGCTTGTTGAGCCTGAAACTCGGTCGCTTGAGATTCCCACGCCAACAACGATTCACGACGTTGATCGAGTTCCGGCACCACAGCCGCCACCCGGTCGGTGAGTTGGGCCACTCTCATCAGCCAAGCCGCCGACTCCCAAGGCCGAAACCAACTCTGCATGCGTTCGGCAATCCACGCCGCCTGCTCGGCGTCAGCATCTCGCGCCAAACGAAAGACTTTGTCGAGATCGCCAATCCATTGACGCAGTCGGGGCAGCTCTTTGCTCCAACGCGAGTCCTCCGGCAGATGCTTCTCCGTCGTCGAGACGATCAAACGAAGTGCCGCCCGATTGGTTGGATCTCGCCGAAGCGTCTCAGTCCACGCATTGACGGCTTCTTCGTGCAATCCGCCGTGATCCAGCCACAACCCAATCGCGATCCAAAACTCGGGCTCGTCTCGCAACGTCATCGGTCGATTCACTCCAGCGATGCCGTCATCACTCGCAGTGACCGGTCCAACCTTTTTCACGTCCTCAGGCAGTTCCGCAATCCATTCTTGCAATCCGCTCCACCTCGCGTTTTCGGCCAAAACTCGACCGGTAAGTGCCACCACTGTTGAGTGATCGGGGTGTTTGCGACGAACTTTCATCAGCATGGATAGAACCTCGTCCACGTCAGCACGGGGCGAAAAATAGACCCGGCGAGCTTCCCCCAAACCGAACAAAGTATCTGGTTCCATGCCCGGCATCTGACCGTAGTTCACCAGCCCAAAGGGTCCGCTCAGATCGATAAGACTGAGCAATTCGTATTGCTGGATCACTCGCAAGCGAATCAGGTGTCGGACGTGATAACCGGCCTCGATGCGTCGCCCTTGAGCACTCAGCATTTGCGCCATCAGACGACGCGCCGTGATGTCATCCGGATCTTGCTCGATTGCACTTTTCAACAGTGATTCGGCTTCGGCAAATTTCGCAGTCCGGAGCAACTCGTCAAACTCTTTGGCCGTGTCGACTCGAGGAGGCTCCGCGACTGGCTCGGGTGATGCTTGGGGAGCCGGTTCGTCCGTCGAAGCAGCAATCGGCGGCTGACTGTTTGGCGAATCTTTTCCCGTCCCCGAACCACCACATCCGCCCACGAAGGAAAATGCGATTCCCAAGACAACGATAGGTGATTGACGCGAGAGCGTGCGATCGAATCGAACCGAAGAAAACTTCATCAATTTGTGTCGTGCAAAAGGGATGTCGAGGTGGAGTATCGGCGGCGGCCAATCCGCTATCTTAGAAGTAACGCTGTTCGAACGCAGTGCCGATTGCAAAACGCGTCCTTCAAAACGGCCTCATCGAGGCGTTCCAGCGTCGTGACATGTCGCGAAACTTGGCCGCGTCAATTGGCGATCTGACGTCCCGCTTCCGCATGCCCCAATCAACTCGGTATCTCTGAGTCCAAAGTGAGTCGAACCTATCTTGTCCTCAACGTTTTTGGCAACTGCCTCGCGTGTTGCCTTCTTTTGGGATGCAATGGGTCGGGGGGGGAATCCGTTTCCGCCCCATCGGAAGCTCACTCTGAACCGGCCAAGCCTCCCGTGAACAACGTTGCGGCACCCGGGATTCATTACCGTGAGGCGGTGAAATCGGTTCGCATCGGCGACTTCCCGAACGCACAACGTTCCCTTCGCGAACACCTGCTAACGAATCCTTCCGACACCAAAGCGATGGAACTGGCGGGTGACATCGCCTCTCGCCTGGGCGATACCCCGCAAGCCATCCAGTGGTATCGCGACGCGGTCGAGCAAACGCCGCAACCCGGCTACGCATTGCTAGACAAACTGGCGAAGAATTTGATGGCGACCGCAAACGCCTATGAATCGGTCGAAATTCTGAAGCAGACCATCTCAGCTCACCCCGACCTGGAACGTCCGCGGTATGACTTGGCGGGGCTCGTCACGGTACTCGGTCTCAACCATGACGCTGTCAAACCATTGCAATGGCTGATCCAGAACAACCTTCGAGACGAAGAAAGCCTGATCGTTTTGGCTAACCCTGATCGCGTTCAACCCGATCCGGAATTCTGCCGCAAGCTCCTGGATCGTGCTACAGAAGACCTTCGCCCCCACTACGCCCTCGCGAAACTGGATGCCGAAAAGCAAGATTGGTCAGCAGTTTCGAAGCGTCTGCCAGCCGTATTGAAAAGGCATCCTGATTTCCTCCCGGCGTGGGCACTGCAAGGTCGCGCATTGGTTGCGTTGGCCATCGCTGATCCAAGCGACTCCAGCCGGCGAAAGGATCTGGTTGAGTGGGCAACGAACAAACCCGCGGCTCTAGAGACTCTGCCGGAGTACTGGACCGCCGCGGGCATTTGGTCGAACCACACGGGGAATCATACCGCCGCAGTTCGCGCCTTTGCCGAAGCGTCGCGGTTGCATCAATCAAATCACGGACCGACGCTCTCGCAGTTACAGGCCAGCCTGCGGCAAATCGGCCATGAAGACGAATCCAACCGAGTGGCGAAACGATTCGATCAAATCGCCGGATTGAATGACGCGGTCAAGACGTTTCTTGAACGCAACTCAAAGTCGCAAATCGCCGCTCTCCGGGTCGCCTATCAAATGGTTGACTTGGGCAGGATGTGGGAAGCGGAAGCGTGGACCAGCCTCGCGAAATCGCTACCGGAGGATCCAGTCGCCACCATCGATCAAGCCCACCTCGTGATACGAGCTCGTTTGCGTCCGGATTCTCCATGGCAAACCGAAGCCAGTCTCGTGGCGAGTTCAATCGACATCAGCGACATGCCCTTCGTCACGTGGGACGCCGATGTTCGAAACGCTCGCACAATCGCGAACCGAATGGAAGAATCGCCGGTTCGATTTGCCGAACAGGCAAAGCAGAGAGGTTTGTTGCACACAGTTTCTCTGGCACCCGAGGCGGAAAAGGAAGGGCACTGGATCTATCAAAGTACCGGTGGTGGCGCCGCGGTACTCGACTTTGACTTGAACGGATGGCCCGACGTTGCGATCGCCAACCTTGACGGTGCACCGATGCAAAGCAACTCAAGCCCTAATTATGTGTTTCGAAATATAGACGGTCAATTCTCTGATGCGACATCGGCTAGCGGTTACGCCGACACTGGTTTTGCGCAAGGGATCACGTCAGGTGACTACAACAACGACGGCTTTCCAGATCTGTTTGATGCGAACATCGGCCGCAATCGTCTTTACCGAAACAACGGCGACGGCACCTTCAGCGACGTAACGGACGAAACGAATTTGATTGGAACCGAATGGACCACCTCCGCCGTCATCGCTGACATGGATGGCGATGGCAATGCGGACTTGTTCGAGGTCAACTATTGCGGCGGCAAAGCCCCCTACGAAACACCTTGCCGAAGCGACGCGACGGGCAAGTTGGCTAGCTGCCCGCCTCTGAAATTCGAAGCCAGTGCCGACCGAACTTGGAAGAACAATGGAACTGGCCAATTCAAAAACGTCAGCCGTGATTGGATGCAGCCGACCAACATCGGCAGAGGACTCGGCATCATCGCGGGACAACTCGATGAAGCACCGGGACTCGACCTATTCATTGCCAACGACATGTCCGTCAATCATCTATGGTCGTCATCTAACATCGCAAGCGACAAAGCCACTGCAGCCGCCACAACACGACTGACGGACCTCGGCACCGTTCGCGGTTTGGCAATGAGCGGGCAGTCCAATTCGCAAGCGTCGATGGGAATGGCCGCCGGTGATCCCGATGGCGACGGCGACCTCGACTTCTTCCTCACCCATTTCGCCGAAGAACACAACACTTACTACGAGCAAGTTGCCCCCGGCCTTTGGGAAGACCGAACGCACGCGGTTGGACTGTACGAACCTTCCTTGGACCAGCTCGGGTTTGGAACGACGTGGACTGATTTCAATTCGGATGGAGCCATGGAACTATTGGTTACCAACGGCCACGTCAGTGACACCGGCCGCACGGACATCGGCTACGAGATGCCCCCGCAGCTGTTCACCAGATTGGAATCCGGACGCTGGCAGGAACAACTAAACAACTCCCTCGGCGACTATTTCGAACGCGAGCACCTCGGCCGAGCGTTGGTGACTCTCGATGCAAACCAGGATGGACGAACGGACGTGCTGATCACGCATCTTTACGAACCCGTCGCCTTGCTAATCAATGAATCCGAAATTGCCTCAGAATCGATAGGGCTGCGGTTCCAAGCGACATCGGGCCATCGAGACGCCATTGGGACCACTGTTGAGGTTCAATCAGCTGGCGACAAACGCACGCTCCAACTCACCGCCGGAGATGGCTACATGGGCAGCAACGAACGAAGGCTCTCATTCGCGTTGCCGGATGCATCAAACAACGCCGACATCGTTGTGAATTGGCATTCAGGGCACAGCCAATCATTCAAGGGACTCGAAGCCGGCCGCGACTACCTGTTGACGGAGGGAATTGCTCAGCCGATTCCGATGAACACGCATGTGCAATGAACCGAGGTTTCAAGGCAGACCAACGAAAGCGATCCTTCTGATTGCGTTGTGCCTGCAAATTGCCGGTTGCAGCTCCGAGCCATCCGACTTTGACAAGCTTCGAAAGCGACAGCAACTCAAAGAAGCAGCCAAGCAGACGACCGACTTGGACACGGATGAGCAAATCGCTTTGGCAAAAGAAGAGCTCGAACGCGGATCAGTTGAGCGTGCAAACGAGATCGTTGGGCCACTGCTGATCAGCAATCCGGACGATCAAGAGGTGTTGCGGCTGAAGGCTGAGATTCAGCACCGGATGGGCAATAACGTCGCCGCGGCGGAGCTGCTCGCTTCGATCCCATTTGAAAGCCAAGACCGCGCGACCACGGCATCCTTGGTGGCAGCTGGCTTTTACCTCGAAGCCGATGCGTACGAAGCCGCCATCGAGCTATTGCAAAGTCGCTTGCAGGATCGACCGGATGACGCTCGAGTCCGCCATCGTCTGGTCGAAATTTTGAATCAGTCAGGTCATCGAGTTGCCGCCAGTCGAGTTCTGCAACCAATGATCCGCGAAGGTCAAGCCAGTGAACGGGAACTCTTCTCAATGATCACGCTGGGCGATGCGTTCGTTGACGAAACCCTGCCCGCCCCAGACTTCTCAAAACCAACACTCGCACAGTTATCGCTCGCGAGAAGGCAGCGAGATCAAGGCGAACTGTCGGAAGCCAGCGAATCACTTGAGAAGCTTCGACAGCAATATCCAAATTCCACAGCGATCGCCACTTTCCAAGGCCGAATACTCGCCGACCTAGGGAATTTCGACGCCGTCGCAAAGTGGCGGCAGGACTTGCCCCCAGGCATCACGCCTGAACCCGAATATTGGTACGCGATTGGGCAACTCGCACAGAAACGAGAAGAACATCGCGCCGCGATTCGTTGTTTTGGCGAGGCTCTTCAGCTTGATCCTACCGATCGTAATTCGCTGGTCTCGATGGCTCGATCGTTTCGTCAGATCGGAGAAACCGACGCGGCTGACGAAACCATGCGGCATTTTGAGATGCTGGAACGAACTTCGGAACTGGCAAAAATCTTTGGATTGGCCTCCGGCACGCCAGCCCAATATCGCGAAATGGCGAGTTTGCTGGACAAACTGGGACGCCCATGGCAATCGATTGCGTGGCAGCAAATCGCAGTTGCCAAGACCGGCAATCAACCAAGCGACAAAGCTGCTCTGGACCTCAAACGAAATCGATTGAAAGAGCAATCCGCAGCCAATGAGTCACACGCCGACTCAACCGTCCCCTGGTCGAAAGCAAAGCTTTCAAATTGGCCAATGCCAGACTTTCGCGACTCGCAGTCGCCCGAAACCGATCAACCAATTTCGTCCGAACAGAACAAGCTTTCATCCGTTCCCGCACCCATCCGCTTCCGAGGCATCACTTCGGACCTGAAGCTTCACTTTCAATACGACAACGGCGACGATCAAGCCGACAACGAATTTTACTTGCATCAACAAACGGGCGGCGGCATCGGAGTCATCGACTTTGATCGCGATGGATGGCCGGATATTTACTGTGCTCAAGCCGGCGAAGATGCACTCACTCGGCAGTCAGGCAAATCGAACCAACTGTTCCGAAATCTTTTATCCGCCTCAGTCGCGGATGTCACGGCAGAGTCGCATTCTGCTGACAACGGATACGGTCAAGGTATCACGGTCGCAGATACCAACCAGGATGGTTTCCCGGATTTGTTGATCGCAAACATTGGTCAGAACGTCATTCTTCTCAACAACGGTGACGGAACGTTCTCGCGTGGCGAGCTACACAGCGCCGGCAACGATCGGTGGACAACATCGATTGCCTGCGGAGACCTGGACGGCGATCATTTACCTGAGTTGATTGAGGTGAATTACATCGATGATCCGTCCGCATTCGATATTCCCTGCGTGCCGGACAACGATGCCTGCGGCCCCAGTCGATTAAAACCCGCCGCGGATCGGTGGTTATCGCTCAATCCCACGGGCGAGTTTCAACCGGTGCTTTCGTCAACAGAAGCCGATCGTGCGGTCGTGTCTGATTCAATTGCCGGCCACGGTTTCGCGGTGATCATCGGCAATCTCAATGCCCAATCCGGAAACGATGTCTACATCGCCAATGACGGGGATGCGAATTTCTTCTGGCAGAATCGACGATCAAACGCAGCCAACAGTTCGCAGCTAACCGCCGAAAACAACGGCAAAACAAAATCCTTTTACTGGGAAGCGGAAGAGACGGCTTACCTCTCAGGCATCGCGACGAGCCAGCAAGGTGGTCGACATGGATCGATGGGACTCACGCTTGCTGACTTTGACCGAAACGGTCTGCCCGACCTGCACGTCACCAACTACTGGGACCAAGAAGCCGACCTGTACCTTCAGGGTAACGATGCGATCTTTCGACACTCCAGTCGCCCCTGGAAAATTCGCGACTCCAGCAAGCCTACGGTGGGTTGGGGAACGCAAGCTGCCGACTTTGATCGCGACGGACGTCCTGACCTAATGGTTCTCAACGGACACATTGTGAATCACACGCACCGAGGCGTCCCCTTTCGAATGTTGCCGCAACTCTATCAAGGACACGACGATCACTTCGAACTGGTCTCCAGTCCATCCAACGCCGACTTGAGACAAGCAGATGGATTCTGGTCGCAACCGACTCTCGGCCGCGCTCTCGCGGTGTTGGACTGGGACCAAGATGGAATGCCGGATGTCGTGGGCAATCATCTGGATCAACCGATGGAACTGTTGCGAAACGAATCCGACCAGCAATCCTGGCTACAATTGGAATTGATTGGAACGACCAGCGAACGCGACGCAGTTGGAGCCACTGTCCTGGTTCAATCCGGTGCGAATCGCTGGACCAACTGGGTGATCAACGGAGGTTTCTTGACCAGCAACGAAGCGGAACTCGATTTTGGACTGGGCAATTCAGTTGGCCCGTGCACGGTCACCATCCAGTGGCCCTCGGGGACTGAGCAAATCATTGAGAACGTTCCACTCAACGATCGCTACTTGGTAATCGAACAAGAATCGGCCGTCCCATGGTCACGCCAAAATCATTCTCGCAAATGAATCGGACGATGGTTCCTACGTTCGAGGAACTCTCTGGCTCGCAGAAAATCGAATCGCCCTTCTTCGTTGATTAGAACCGAAGGCCTAGGCTCCATCTTCAAACTCTCGTCGATCGCTTCAATCGCGTCATTGAAAGCCTCCATGCGTTCCCCAACAGGTGCCATCGCATCCATTGGTTCTGAAATGCGATTGGGAAGCGTACGCAGCGACTTCTCCGCGACAATGCGAATCGCGTCGTAAGGATCGTTCAGCGCAAGAAGCAGATAGGGCTCCATCCACTCAGTTCCTGATGCTTCCTGGGCCGGCTTCCATCCCATCGCAGCAACCTGCACCGCACGCTGAGCCGCATCGCCACTGAGCAAGTGCAAAGCGGATGTCGACAAATCAACATCGGACTCGGACTTCGTGCGTTCTGGAATCTCCTGCCCATACCAATCATGCAAGTGTCCGGACACCCAATCAAAGCCGCGATCGAGGTGACACAAGGAACACGCATTCGCGCGGTCCGTGAGTCGGCTCTCTGCGATCGATGGACTGGAAATCTGGTGGCTGCGAATCGTCTTGAGCAATCCATAGGTGGTGTGAGGCATGTGGCAATTCATGCAACGACTGCCATGAGATCCTGCCGCGTGATGCGTGTGCATCTCAATCTGATCGCCCATCTCCGAGTGACACTGCAGGCACGCGTCATCACCCGCCATGCCCGAGCCCAACTGATCGTTTCGCCACTCAGTCAATTGAGGCGTTGCATCCTTGTCGTCCCCTGTCGCCGGATGCATTTCGTGGCAGGACAAACAAGTCATCTCGCCGTGCTGGAAACAAGCCGACTCGATCAACCCGTTGTACTCTCGCCCAGCAATCCGAGGCATTCCATCTGCCCAGAACGCACCGCCGACGTCTTCCATTTTGGACCACTGCTGAAACGCCTCCGATTCTCGATGCTCCGCTGACGCTCGGACGACCTTCGAAAACCCGAGATCGTCCAACAGATCTCCCGGTCGGAACGGGTTGCCGTTCTGCTCGTAGTCCCTCAACGCGACGACTTCGTAGTCAGGCGTGAAAACGCTGTGGCATTGGCCGCAAACATCCGCTGACGCTTGCTTGGAAAGCTTTGCGGGATTCACGATTAAGTCGTCCGACTTCGTCTCGGCGTCATTCCCCGACTCCGCCAAAACTTGACTCAACGCTGCATCGTTCTCTGGATTGGCATGTCGAAGCACGTGCCCGCGACCTTCACCGTGACAGGCTTCGCAGGCGATCCCAAATTCCGCAACACGAGTGCTCCAATCCTGGGCATCAGCGTTGAAACGCTCTCGCGGGTGAGTTGAATGACACCGGCTGCATGTCCGATTCCAGGTCCCAAGCTCCAACCCAGCGTGATGATCCGGAGGCTGAAGAAAACTCGAGTCACGGGGAATCCAACGGTCTTCTTCGATCAGATAGACGATATCGAGTTGAGCTGGCGTACCGTGTCGGTCTGATTCATGCCAAAACACATGCATGTGATGCGAGCCTGTCATCATCAACAGCTCACGACGCATCGTCATGCCACCTCGAAACGGATCCGAGTAGGTCACGAAAAACGAATCGCCACTTTGCTCGAACAGGTATCGTTTTCCTTGAACGACAACTTCTCCGTCCGCGATGGCACTCGGAGCGGTCTCGATGCTGACAACCTGTGTCATCGTTCGGTGAAACGACGCGTGCCAGGATTGGTGTTCGTCGGCGTGGCACTGCAGGCAGGTTCCCGAAGCAACAAAACCTTCTTCCAGTTCGATCACCGGCCTCAATTGTGAAGCCGTCAGAGTCACTCGCGTATCGCTGTTGTCGCCACCTGGACGTGTGGTATCAGCGGTGGAGTCTGCTTGAACGACCGGTGAATCATCCGTTTCGACAACGTTGGTCTTCGAACGGTTGCATCCCAGCACTACCGCAAGTGCCACCATCGCGAACCATAGGTTGAGCTTGCCGCCGCTCGAGCGTTGCGAGGTTCGTTGTGTCGACTCGCACACGACCGCAGACGATGATCGGTCGTTCAGCACACTCACGTTTCATTCCGCCTTCGGCTCGGGCAATGGGCAAGGAGTACACGCAGATGGTGTACCTTGCAACGAACTCGCGAACAACTTTGGCAGATGACGCAAGTCCGTCCAGAAGACGCAGATGGGATCGATGCCTGATTGGATGCGATATCAAAATCAGGAAGACAATCTACCTCAATCGTCGAGGCTTTGAACAGTGATTGTCGCTACGTATCGATACAGGCCTAGCCACTGATGTCGACGGACGCGTCGAGCGAATCGGTTGAAGCATTGTCTGAAGACGAGCTCTTTTCCTGGAGCGCTTCACTGACGTAGGTCTGCAGCTCATTCAGCGTGTCTCGCAGTGTTTCCCATTCGGATACTTCGATCGCCGATTCCCCTTGTGCAGCAATTTCAGACAGTTGCAGCAAACCGACGGTCCCGCCGGAACCACGAATTTGATGCAAATGTTTGCCAACTTGCTCCAAATCGCCGCGGTCGTAGGCGTTGATGATGCTGGGCATCGTCTCATCGAGTTGATCGATCAAGTCACAAGCGAACTCGTGTAGCCAGTCGTAGTTAAAGATCTTTTCCGCTTCCACCGTAGGTTCATCCTCCACAGGCTCCTGTGCCTCGACCAATGCTTCGGTCACCGGTTGATCGTTGTGCGAAATCAACTCGGTCGAAACTGCTTCATCGTTGACTTCGTGCTGAACGACAATTGCACTGGATCCCTCACCTGCCTTCGATTCAATCGCCTCGAGCAGCTCCGCACCATCTTCTGAACCGACGGTGTTCGTGGCCACACACTGAAGCAGTGCGTTAAGATCCAATGGTTTGGTCTGGTAGTCAGTGCACCCGGCCTCACGACAACGAATCTCGTCGCCTGTCATCGCATTCGCGGTGAGTGCAACGATCGGCGGTTCGTAATTGGCTTCACGCAGTGCAGCCGTCGCGGTGTAGCCATCCATCACTGGCATCTGCATGTCCATCAACACGATGTCCACCATCGACGGTTCGCTGGTCAGTGCGTCCACGGCTTCACAACCGTTGCAACGAATTTCCACTTCGGCACCGGCGTCTTGCAGCAGAAGTGACAACAGCCGGCGGTTGGTCTCGCAATCATCAACGACCAGCACACGCACGCCGGTCAAATCAATCTCATCGAATTGATTTTCCTTGACACCATTACTCGTTGAAACCACTTCCTCTGGACTCAACATCCGAACGCCAGTTGGGCACTCGATGTCGAAGTCAAGAATCATCTGCGTCCCGACATTCTTCGCACTGGAGACCTCCAACGTTCCGTCCAAAGCTTCCGTCAATCGCTTGCTGATCGAAAGCCCCAAACCGGTTCCTCCATACTCTCGCGTTGTTGAGACATCAGCTTGCTTGAAAGGTTCGAAGATGAACGCCGACTGTTCCTCTGTCATTCCAATCCCGGTATCTTCCACCACGATATTCAGCTTCTTGGCAACACCACCTGAACCTGTCGAAGCAATCGAGATTGTCACGCCACCTTGGTTGGTAAACTTGATCGCATTGCTTGTCAGGTTCGTCAGAATCTGACGAAGACGCGTTGGGTCACTGACAATTTCTTCCGGCACATCGCTATCGACGCGAATTTCGAGTGAGATGTCCTTCTCGATCGCCTTGGAACGTAAGGAGGCGATAACGTCTTGGACCATCCAGCTCGGGTTGCACGAAACTCGTTCCGTCTCGATCTTGTCGGCCTCGATCTTGGAAATATCCAGGATGTCGTTCAGCAAATGCAGAAGATGGAAGCCGTTCGAATGAATGGTTTGCAAATGCGATTCACGTTCTACGTCATCAGTGACCACACCACGGAGAAGCAATTCGGTGAAGCCCAGAATCCCGGTGATCGGAGTTCGGATTTCATGGCTCATCCGTGCAAGAAACTCGCTTTTCGCATGGTTTGCCGCTTCGGCTGCCGTCTTCGCAATCTGCAGTTTCTCTTTCGTCGCCGTGAGCTGCTGGGCGGTCAACTCAAGTTCTTTCGAGTGGCGTACAACCGATTCCGTTCTCTCCAAAACCTTCTTTTCAAGATTGAGATTCAGGTCTTGCAACTGCTGAAAGCTATTGGCCTTTTCCAAAGCAGCACCAGCAGCGGATGTCAGGTAATCAGCGATTCGGATTTCATCTTCGTCATACAGATTCGCGAATCTTTCGTTGCTGACGTAGAGATACGAGAGTGTTTGATCGTTGACGTCCACGGGGCTGCATAAGAATGTTCCCTGCTTCGTCGTTGCAATCCCGTTGGCGACCGCGTTTTCCACCTCCGTCACAACAGTCTGCCGAGTCCGATTCACTTCCTGGACGATAGAAGCGTCAAATGGCATCCCGGCTGGCACGGTGCTGAGTGTCTCATCGTCTTCTTTCAATATCAAGAAAACTTGTTCACCGCGAAGGATTTTCGTTGCTGCTCGGCGAACCTCTTGATAGATCTGTTCCGGCAGAACGCTGGTTGCAATTCGTCGTCCGGAGGCCAACAGCGAATCGAATCGGTTGACCAACGAAAGCGATCCGCCCTCGTTGACGTCGTAGTCGCTGCACTCCAATTCCGACAGTGTACCACGAGCGATGTCGATCGCTTCCCCGTCCAAAGGCCAGCCGAATTCGGCGGCAAACTCTGCGAACAGGATCATCGTTTTCGCGTGGGCAACGATCGCACCCTGAGCTTCTGCTACCTGCAAACTCTTTTGAAATGCAGCTTGTGAGGCTCGCAACTTGCCAGCCAACGCGAGATAGGCTCCGCGTTCGCGGTACGCGTGGGGAATTTCGTTAGTGAATTGTTTGCTGACTTTGACAGCCGCCTTCGTTGCTCGTCCCAATTCACGCACTCGAAGTCTGCGACGCTGCGTGTTCCGAGGAATCGATGTTTCCAGTTGGCGCCGAAGCGCTGTGCAGTACCAAGGATACGCGGGACTGACGTAAGTATTTGAGACGCGAGTTTGTTCTGCAACCGTGATGGCTCGGAGGAAGGACTGCGCCGCTTCAGAGAACTGATCGTGGTAGAACTCACGAACACCCTTTGCCAACAATACCTGACTCATTCTCTGAGAATCAGCCAAATCGCGAGACAACTCGCTTTCGATGACTTCTTCCGGGATGTCGCCATTGGTGGAACGAGCCCACACATCAATGATGTTGCCGGTTGCTTGATAGTCGCCGCGCTTCACCGCGGACTCGAAATTGATCTTCGATTGCTCGAGCGCTTCTTTGTGCCGTCCCAACCGGTAGAGAGAAGCGGCCAACTGATATCGCGCAATATGCACTTCCCAGTAATCACCGGTCCGCTCGAGCATCTTCACTGCCTGGCTGGCTTGA
This sequence comes from Rhodopirellula bahusiensis, assembly GCF_002727185.1. Lineage (NCBI taxonomy): Bacteria > Pseudomonadati > Planctomycetota > Planctomycetia > Pirellulales > Pirellulaceae > Rhodopirellula > Rhodopirellula bahusiensis. Next base: position 93,612 of record NZ_NIZW01000013.1, on the reverse strand, counting down.
TCGACGCATTGCTCGTATCGGGAAAAGGACAGCAACAGGATGCTAAGGAAGTTTCGCGTCTGGCCTTGGCCCCAAACATCACTGAATGCCTTGCGAATCTCCAACGATCGTCGAGCATATTCAATCCCTCGGCCTTCCCAACGTAGCAACGTCATCACCGGAGCGTGCTCGGAATACGATTGCGCCAGATAGCGTGTCGGTTGGAACCGTTCCGCGGCGTTCATCGATCGCAAGTGAGCCCAGAGGGTGTAGTACTTGTCGCGAGTGTACCAATACGCGTGTGCAATTTGGCTGTACAAAGACAGCGACATTTGCTCCTCGTCCGATGGCTGTCCGCCTCGGCGTCCAACAAAGCACGGGAGCAGTGAGTTCCTGACCTGGCGTGCACCCTCCAAAACAATGCGTGCCATCAACGAAAGTCGATTGTTGCAAACAGGCTGCCGCAGTTGACGAAGGGATGCCTCAAAGCACTCCACCGCCAGATTCTTGCTACCTCGTTTGAAGTGCAGCTCGCCCCGTTTTAGCAACACGCGAGCGTTCTGAGTTTCTGTTTGTGTGCTCTCCAAGGCCTCGTCGAGCCACGTTTCTGACTTGTCATACTCGCCTTGCAACATCAACACGTCACTCATCATCATCTGAATGAGGTGTTGCTTCGAACGATCGGCGTGACAAATCGCCCGTGTCGCAATTCGCAATTGTTCTTCTGCGCTGACGAGCGAAAAACTATTCCGAGCAATTTCGGCGGCTCTCAATGCGAACGGCAGCGCCTGTTCATGCATTTCCGCAGCATCGAAGTGGTATGCCAGTTTGAAAAATTCAAGGGGTTCGTGTTCGACATAGTACTGGCCGATTTGCCCATGCATCGAACGAATCTTTTCCGCCGTCAATTCCTCGAGAATTGATTCGCGAATTTTGTCGTGCACGAATGCCAACACTCGATCGGGACGGCTCCATACCAAACGCTGAACCCGCGCAGGATGAATGGCACGGTGTGCGTCAGCGAGACGGATCCCAACCAACTCAGCAGCAACTTCGAGATTGAAATCGCGCCCGATGACAGCTGCCGCCGTGAGCAATTCACGAGTTTCAGTTGGCAGCCGAGTTAGGCGATCGACCAGAATTTCACTGGCATCATCGGCTGCTTGAAAGCTCGACAGCTTCACTTCATCGACCACCCAAGACTTATCGGCAGGTCGCAACGCGCTGGATTCAACCAGACCACGCACAATGGCGGAAGCCATGAATGGACTGCCGCCCGCGAAACGCTGCACCACCTCAATCGCTTCCAACGGTAGTTGCCCTGCCATCGACTCGGCCAGTTGCTGGACCGCTTGATCCGTCAGCGGACCAAGTGTCAGTTTGACTGGAAAACTAAGCTCGTCATTGAGCCTCGTGCACAACCCTTCATCGGGACGAGTCACTGCAAACAGGAAGAGATGCCGGGCCGGGTACTCGCAGATGGCCTGAAGAATTCGAAAGGATTGGTCGTCCATCCACTGACAATCATCAAGAGTGATCATCACACTCAGATCAGGTGTCCCCAAGTCAGCGAACAACGTCCGGAACGCCGAAACAATCCGGCCCTGACCGAATTCGTCCGGACCCGAAAGTTTCGAATTGCTCCAGCCAAACGCCTTTGCAAGCACGGGCAATGCCGTCGTGACTTCCTGCCGATAGGGCTCCATCCTCTCGCGGGTTCGCTGAAGCATGTCAGCGTCATTGGTCAGATGTTTGACCAATTGCTCCATTGCTTGCAGCCAGATCGCCGATGGCTGCTGATTTGCATCCGGTAGCGAACGTCCTCGAAGAACCAAGAATCGCTTTCTTGATGCCAATCGAGACACTTCATTCAGCAAACGGGTCTTGCCCATCCCCGATTCGCTTCGCAGCAAAACTCGCTCCGAACGACCATCCAGAACGCAATCCAGTGACTCGTCGAGAGTACGGACATGCTCGTCCCGCCCGACAAACGCTGGGTCAATTAAGACGGTACGCTTGTCAGTATTTCCGATCACGAAGTCTTCGGTTGATCCCCCCGAGTTCAATTGATGAAGGACGGTTTTAACATCATCCAGAACAGCCGAAGCACTTTGATAGCGATCTCGAGGCTCTTTGTGGATGAGCTTCTCCACCAACGCGATCACAACGGAAGGCGTTTCGTCCGGGTAGCAACCGCTGTCAGGATCGGCCGTCATATGCCGATACAGAATCTCGCTTACATCACCCGCAAATGCCGGGTTCCCCGTCAATGCCGCATACAAAACATGTCCGACGGAATACAGATCCGATGTCTCGCTGATATCATGATCGATAATGCCGGACAACTCAGGAGACGTATAGGTGGCGCATTCGCGAGCCAGCAAATCATCCTTGCCAAAGAGCTCGGGACACCACAAAGGTACATAGCCACATAGGACCGAGCGCCCATCCTCTCGGACTATAATATTGGACGGGCGTATATCTCGGTGAATACAACCAATCTGATGGATCTGCTCGAGCGCCTCGAACAAATCTTTTGCGAGAAACATCGCTTCGGTTGCAGTCAAAGGGCGATTGCGAAAACGCCGCGCGAGACTGGTCCCTTCGACATACGGATAGACCACTCGCAAGTGTGTCTCACCGACCATGAAGTCAATTGGCCGCGAATAGGTCTCGCAGTGGATGCCGGACGTCAGTCGCGACTCAGTCCTGAAGCGATGAAATCCGCGTTCCTGAAAGAAGACCTTCGGCACCTCTCGGATGATGACCCTTCCGCCTGTTGTTGTGTCAATCGCGGAGAAACAGGCCACAACGGACGCATTGGACAACTTCTTTTGAACGTTGTACCGCTGAGTGTTTGCTGCGTCAGAAACGTTGGTGGGAAGGGAACTCACATTCGCCTCGATTGGATTCGTGAAAGCGTCACTACAAAGAAGCGAACACGACCTCGGGGCCTTGGTCACTGCAGCCTCTGTGGGCAGTCGATCGTTCTTGCGCAATGGCTAAACTTTGCCCTCGCAACAGTACCGCGCCGATCAGTGTCACTCTCATTGAACAACCGAAATGAGCAGATAATTTCAGTTGACTTTTGCAATTCTCTCAATAGTGTCCATACCATTGGTATAACCATCTCGTCGCTACGATATTTGGATGCGAGCCAACCAAAAAGAACGTTTGGTAGAGTTCCCGATTCATTCGAACTGAAATGGATCCAGTGTTCTTAGGTGAACACGCGTTCTTGCTTTTCCAGTAGGCTCACTTGGAGAGAACATGCTTACATCAGTGGATGGAAAGCCAGCAGTTAGCTGGGAAGAAGACTACGAGCAACGAGTGAACCCAGAGCTGATGACGGAGCTCTTGCACAATGCCATCCCTGTTCTCAAAGCCGTTCAATGGAAAGTGACCTCGGTGACGGAAGGATCCTGTGAATCCGTTCTGCCACTGACAAAGGCATCCACCAATCAACATGGAACTCATCAGGCGGCTTTGATTTCATTGTCTGCCGATTATACCGGCGGCCTTGCACTGACGACGCTCTTGCGTGGCGTCCCACTTGCCGGAATTCATCGCTGCAACGACGAAGACTCGGCTTCTTTGTGGTTGGCCGCGATGGACGTGAAGTACCGCAACCCCAGCACCGGTCACCTGACCGCAACCTGTGACATTCCCGCGAATATCGCTAGAACGGTCCAGCAGCGATACTTCAACGGCAAACGCGTCTTGGTGACATTGCCTGTGATCTTTACCTCGAACGGGGAACTGGTTGCCGAGGCGGAGATGCGATATTTCGCACAACCGTCAATTCAGCTGAAACCGACCAAATCCAACCCGCGCATCTCTCCAATCTTTAAACAAAAGCTCAAAGCCTCGGCTCGCATGATCGCGGGATTGAGAGCATCTTCGGAGAGCAAGAACATTCGTGTTGATCAGAGCCATGAACGCCAGGCGGCGGGACCTCACGGTGAATTGCTTGCCAATCGACTCAACGGCGTCTTGCCACAATTGAAGGACATGGTGCTCGCACGGACCCGACACATCGACGAAACACTCCGCAGTGTCGAAGCACTTGAGCAGGTTGTCATCCTTGGCGTCGGTTTGGACATGCGACCGTTTCGAATGAACGAGGAACTGGGAACGCCGACGTTCTTTGAGTTGGATTTGCCCGAGATGTTGGAAGAGCGGGACCGAGTCATCTCGGAAATGGAGTCGACTGAAGATGTGAATCGACATTCGATGTCCGCGGATTTCAAAGTCGACAAGATATCGCAACTCTTGCTGCAGAATCCGGACTTCGATCCAAAGCGACCCACCGCAGTTGTTTTCGAAGGTTGCTCGATGTATTTCACTCGCGAGGAGAACCAACAAATTTTAAGTGATATCGCGTCGCTCCTTCAGCACCCCAACAGCCTGGTCTGGTGTGACTTGGTTCGGGAAAACGTGGTCGAGGGAACGGTGCCTTCACCGGACATCAAGAAATTCACCGACGGAATGGAAGAATTGGGCGAACGATTCATCTTCGGAAGCAACTCACCCACCGACTTCTTCATGACCTGCGATCTACCGCAAACCACCTCCACGACCGTGGGCGAGTTTCTGGGTTCAGACGACCCCGTCCTGGCAACTTATCAGTTTGCAGTTGGATCGAAGTGAAATTCGAGGAACTCCTCGCGATCAATCGCTGCTGTTTCCCGGCGATGAGTCACCGCACTCAGCGATTGCAACGCCACTGCAGAAGGGCGTTTTCTGAGCATGCTGTGAAACTGTGACGGTTCGGAGGAATTTTTAGCGCAGTTGCAACGATTGAGCCGATTTGAACGAAGTTACCGACACTTTTCGTCGGTCGACAAAGGACGGATCCATCGTTGGGGCAAATCGGATGTACAAGAAACTCATTTCGCTGGCAGCATTGTTGCTCGCGTCCACGTCTGCGACTACTGCGTATTCGCAGGGCGCCTACATATCGGCCTCAGGGCCAGTCAATCGCAGCATGGGAGGCGCCTCGACGGCTGCTCCCATCAGCGCTCTCAGTGCAATGTACTGGAATCCAGCCTCCATCAGTGGAATGGAGCACAGTGAATTAGAAGTCGGTGTTGACCTGCTTTTCACAGATCACAACGTGACCTCAACCGCTGGCGCCACGACTGGTTCCACCGACGCGGATCCGGGTGTCTTTCCAGTTCCAAACTTCGCCTGGACGCATCGCCTGGAAGATCCACGCTACACGTTCGGCCTCGGCGTCAATTCCGTCGCCGGTTTCAAAACCAGCCTGCCGGCCGACACAACCAATCCCGTTTTGGCACCACAACCAACAGGACTTGGGCAGATCACGTCGGAAGCATCGTTCCTTCAAATCGCTCCCGTTCTGTCGATGGCCGTCACGGAGCGGATGTCGGTTGCCGCCGGGCCGTTGATCACGACTGGTCAAGTCGGTTTGGAACCATTTGTTTTCGATTCTGTGAATGGAGACAACACCTATTCCACCGGTCGTGCGACTCGCTACCACTGGGGCGGCGGTTTCCAATTGGGATCGTACTTCCTGATGACTCCGGATTGGCAGGTCGGCGCTTCCTACAAAAGCAAAGCCTGGATGGAGACATTCGAATTCATCGGTGCGGATGAAAACGGATTGCCAAGAACGCTCACCTGCGACATAGACCTACCGTCGGTAACATCGATCGGGACTGGTTACACCGGCTTTGATCAATGGCTGTTTGCTGCGGACATCCGCTACTTCGACTATGCAAACGCTGACGGATTCGGTGACGGGGCGTCATACGACGGGACCGGCAAGCTTTCCGGACTGGATTGGAGCAGTGTCTTTGCTCTCGCCCTTGGTGCACAGCGTTCCGTTGGCGAACGATTGGCCTTGCGAGCCGGGTACACCTACAACCAAAACCCGATTCGCGAAAGTGAATCGTTCTTCAACATGGCGTCGCCTCTGATTTACGAACACGTGCTCAGCATGGGCGGATCGTACAAACTCAACGACAAAGTTGCTGTCAACGTTGCTTGGTCGCACTACTTCGAAAATACGAGAACGGGGGCGATCATCTTGCCAACGGGAACGGTTCCGGGTTCATCGATCACCAACCGGCTCTCAGCTGACTTTCTCAGCTTCGGTATCGTGATGAAACACTGACGATCAGGATGACAAGATGGAGTCCAGACATCGCCTCGTGCCCCAGGCGAAACGGAGTTCCGTCCCTGGACCTTGGTCGGAATTCAAACTAAGAAGCGTGACTGAAGGGTTGATTGCTTTGGCAATGCTCAACCAGTCTCTGGTCTTCGATGCTTCGAAGACAAGCCGCCAACCAAGAAGTCCATAGACATCCCTCCGGTGCGCAAGTTTGGTTACTTGGAAGGAATTGCGTAGCCACGCAAACAAGAGCCAACATCCGGAGAAGGCACCGGACTTCGAAACCTCAAAGTCCACCATGCGAGGGGCTCTCGGTAGGCAGCCAGTGCCTCAGATGTCTACTTTTGCGTTCTGACAAGAACGAATTGCAAACGATGGACGCAAAGGACCGCTCATGTTGAACACTCGCATGGGGATGACCCTCAATTTGCAAGTTCGCAACTACACTACGCCACTTTCTAAACGATACTGTTGTGGGGCAAAGAGCAAAGCTCGGTCAGCATCCACTCGACTCGCCTTGGGGCAAAGGTGAGTCACCTCGGATGCTGGCCGAGCTTGCCTTCTTTCTGTCGCAGGCCGAAACGCGAGAACGTTTCATTCTTCTTGCCTGCGGACAAGCGCAAACCAAGCTGCTTCCTTGATCGTTTGTCGGAATCACTTCGCGCAAGTCGCTATGAAGCTCAGTCCGCCGTCATGATCTCGGCGGTCATCGCGAGCTTGACCAGTTCGGCCACGCTTTGAGCCTCCAACTTCTTCATCAGATTGGAACGATGACGTTCCACCGTCTTCTCGCTGATTTCCAACCGATTCGCGATGACTTTGTTCATTCGGCCTTCGACGATTTGTTCGAGAACTTCCCGTTCCCGATTGGTCAATCGTTCCAATTTGGCTTTGGCCTCCGCTGCCAATTGAGTCAACAACTCAACGTGTTTGCGGTGTGTGATGTCGAGTGCCCGGGCTTGAATTCCAGCGAACTGATCGGAGTCATTGATTAGCGGTGAGCATGTCAACAACAACCAAACCAAATGGCCGTCCGAGTGCTTGATTCTGACTTCATGAGCTTCGGACTGGTTGCGATTCAACATTCTCTCGTCAATCAACTTTGCACTCGCCGCATCAGCAAGTTGGCAGATGTCCATTCCGTCCAATCCGCCGAGCGACTGGCCAAGCATTGACGCGAACTTCTCATCAGCTTGCAGAATCTTCCCGTCCAGATTCAGAATGGCCGTTCCTTCGGCGTTGCTAACAACCACTTCTCGATACTGTTTTTCGCTCTGTTGAAGCGCACTCAGAAGTTCCACTTGCCGAGTGACGTCCTGGGTGGTCCCTCGCCGTACAATCCGACCGTCGAGCTCCGCCATCCAAACGGTGGCTGCAAAGTATCGACGCGGCCCAAATGCTGGGTTACTCGAAAACTCGAAGCGTCGAACATCACCGACATAAAATGGTGGCTGGTTGATTTCCATAATTGTCGGCCGATCCTTTGGGTCGACCAACTCGATGAACTCCTCAAAGGTTGGTGGCCCCAACGTTGGGTCCATGTTGTGCAGCTCATAAAGCTGCTTGGACCACCAACCAACTGCTTGATCTTCGGGCCATTCCCAGCTTCCCACCTTTGAGTTGGCCTGTGCCGCATCGAAGTGATCGTTTGCCAATCGAAGCTCGTCTTCGACACTCTTAGCGGGCGTCACATCAATCGCAGTCGCACAAATGACGAGGGCGTTTTCGTCCGCGGCTTGGTTGGCTACGAACGTGTATCGCAACCAAACAGGCGATTCGTCGCTTCGAGACATCGAGTATTCGCGAACAACTCGCCCCGTAGTCTCTTGCCTCAGGCTACGGACAACGTCAACAACGTCGGATTGATGCTCGTCCTCCGCCAAACCTGACAACTGCAACTCTTGGAGATCTTTAGGCTCACGCCCGAGCATTCTTGCGAAGGTCCCGTTCACGGTTTGCAGAGCAGTCGTCTCGGGTGAAAGCTGTATAAAACCAATATCGAACTCATCCAATGCCTCCCCGAGAGTCACGAACGATTGATGAGCAAGGTCGATTCTCTGGCTTTTACTTCCGCGGGTGGAGTCTCTTGAATTCGAGGTCATAGGTGCAACCGCCAGGTTATGAATCACTCCTTCAAAAGCAAAAGAGAAACTCAGTAAGAATACAATTCCATCTTTGCCCCTTCCGTGGGCTTAGTCCTCCGACATGGTTCGACCACCGAAGTGCTGCGCACTGTGCCCGGCTCCTAAATCGCTGACGCAACGAAGAACTAACTCGGCTGCAACTAAAAGTTGGCGGGAAGCAAAGCTTCCGCCGAACTCAAGAACTGACGGTGAATCAAAAAGCGACAGACGCATGCACTGCGGCTAATCGCAAACCCTGTGCTCATTCTACAGCGCCGCCAGTCGCTTAGTGAGCTTACGAATTCTTCATTCGCTCAGTTTGCCGAAAACTCTCAGCAAAACACAACGCATGACACGTCCAACCGTGGACCGACGTACAGCGACTGTTGTTCAAACTCTATTTAGATCACCTCAGTCAACCACACTGCATCGAGTTCCGGCGCACTGCATGCCAAATCCTTCTTGGCACGAGCTGCTATTCCTTTTTACGCGACACAAGACGCGATGGAACATCAAAAGTGCAATTCTACTGGAAACCGCAAGTCCCATAGCTTGGCTTGCACCGCTGAAATGTGATCGAGCGTCTACAGACTTTCGAGATAACGAATCAATTGATTTCGTTCGTCCGCCGACAACTCTCGAGGCAACTGATGCCGAAACTCATTGACGACCGCGTCGATATCCGCGGCGCGAAGATCATGAAATAGCCCATGTAAATGCCCGACGCCTCGCAACGAAGGTGGATTGAACTCCGTCGCACCACGTTCATCACTTAGTCCGACATCGTACGTCGCATCAGACGTGAACACGTCTCCGGTATGACAGGACACGCAATCAAGCGACTGAAACAATTCGCGGCCCTCGGAAACAACTTCCCGGTCAGCATCTGAAATGGGTTTCGAAAAAGCGGGCGTGGGCGAAAGTGAGTTCAGATACGCGACCAAGTCGGAAACATCGCGGTCCTTCATTCTTCTTCCCTGCATTGTCAGCTGGAGCGTTTGCCTGACTTGCTTTTCAATCTCAGGTTTGTCACCGATCCAAGCCCACGGCCCAGTTTGCCCAACACCGCGAAGTGACAAGACTCGCTTGGGAGCACCTTCACCACCGTCACTCAAGGTGTCTGCCAATGATCCGCTGGTGTGGCCGTCGGTGTGACAACTGTGACAACTGTACCAACCACCACGAGACAGACTGGCGTCGAAGAACAACACCTCTCCACGATCACTCGGCGAAAGATCCGGAGACAATCCTAGACTCAACGTCGTCGCAGTTGCCAACAACGCCCCATCGTTCGACGTTGCATCTTGACCAATTTGATAGCTGGCGACTCTTGCCACTGGCTGAACAGGCACCGCCTCAGGATCGTCGGACGCCCGATAGGTTTCCGATTCGTAGTCGTAATCTTCTGACTCACCCGGTTCACCCTCCGGTGAATCGTATTCGTACTCGACTTGTTCCGTCTCTTGAGACATTCCGCTGACGACCTTCGTGCTGTTTGACACCGCACTCGCATCAGAATGAAAATCGATTCGGGTCAGCGTGTCTGAAAACTCATTCGCGACAAGAAAACGATCGTTTGCAATCTCAGCGATCGCGACCGGTCTTGATCCCGTTGGAATTCGGGTGACTCCAATCCCGCTGGGTTCGACCACACCGACTTGCCCCAGTCCACCGATCGCCACCAACAATCGATTGTCATCGCGCATCAAGATCGCATTCGGATCACCGGCTCCACGCGTGTTGTTGCCCACTGCGATGAAGCGACTCCCGCTCATCAGGCTCGCTTCAGGATCAACAATGGAAGCCACGGAAATTTCACGCGTCGCATCCGACACCATCGATCCCCAAATGATCTCGCTGCTCCGCGGCGGAGCAATCTCATTGATCAACTCGTGTGCCATGTAGACCTTCTCACCGTCGCGACCAAGAGCCAACCCTCGGATGTTGTTGCCGGGGATCTCGCGAATGGATTCCAATTCAAACGTGTCCAGACGAATGACGGCAATCCGCGGTCCAAACGCATCGGCGACGATCAACCGAGATTGATCGGGAAGAATCAATTGCTCGCGAGGCGAAAATGGCAAGTCAATCGACGCCACAATCTCAGGCGATTCATCGATGGATTCAGGCAAGCTGACAAAGGTCACCTTCCGCGCCCAAGTCGAACTGACGGAACACCAATCTTGCTGAGGCGAAACCCGAACGGTTGCGGGTTCGTTCGGAATTGCAACTCGCCACTGAACGCTTGGTTGTCCGCTGTGCATTTGAACCGACGACAGTCGACCTTCCTTTTCCGTAATGAGCAAAGTCGTTCCGACTCGAACCACATCCGTCGGATGCCCGCCGAGCTGATACTCCGACTCGACTGCCAGAGACTCTGCATTCACAATGCTGAGCGTTCCGCTCCGGCGATTCGCGACAACCGCTCGGTCATCGTCAATCGCGACCACGGCGATGGGACGTCGATGAAGTTTCGTCGCCGGTTCGACAAACGAAAGCTCTTTGCCGCTCCATTGCTGCGCGACATCAACAGCCGCTGTCTGCTCGATGGGTTGCTTGGCAAATACCGCTCGGCTCGCGTCATCACCCATCGCCGAGTGCGCACCCATGGACAGAAGGGAGCAAGCGACGATTCGACGGACGAAGATTCTGTTCTGGATCATCGCCACAGTATGACTCGTTCGATTCGCTCTGTCACGCTGACCTGTCCGCAAACATTCCAGCCCGATCATCAGAGACGCAGGTCACCGGGGAGGCAAAGCCACCTTGGAGGTCGCCCGCATGCTATAAAGCCGGTCCCGCCCCGCGGACCAATCACTGTCCCGCCTGCCTCTCCCTCCTTTCGCTTCAACGGAGCTCGTTGTGTGCCACCATCGCCTTGGTCACTCTCCATCCATCCAATTGCAACCGGTATCACGCCCCAAATTCTCATCGCGAATTTGGCGATCAGCGTTCACGTTTGGAATGACCGTCGCGATGGCAGCCAATGTCGGCCATGCTGAATCGAAAACCATCGACGGCCGCGAAATCGTTGATGTCTTTGTCCCCAACCAGGATGGCTATCCGGCGATTCGAATCCCATCAATCGTCACCACTCACCAAGGCACGCTGCTCGCTTTCGCGGAAGGACGTCAGGGCGGAGATCACTCCGAGAATGACCTGATCATGAAGCGATCAACCGACAATGGATCGACCTGGAGCGACGTCGTCATTCTCAACGAACAAGGCCAACTTTCGCTCAACAACCCGCAAGCAGTGGTGCTAGAATCAGGTCGAGTGTTGTTGATGTACCAACGGAGCAAACTTGGTGAGCACAAAGCTTCCGACGGCTACGGACCAGATTCGTACTTCACCTTCATTCAAACCAGCGACGACGATGGGCAGAGTTGGTCCGACCCACGCGACGTCTCGGAGCAAGTCAAACGCGAATTAATCGTGACGAGTGTGGCTGCCGGTCCAGGCATTGGAATCGTTTTGAATCATGGGCCGAAGAAGGGCCGGATACTCATGCCGATGAACCAAGGCCCGTTCAACAACTGGAGAGTCTACGCGGCCTACAGCGACGACCACGGTACGACTTGGCATATCGGCGACGTGGCGCCGGGCGATGGCAAAGGACACGGCAACGAGGTCCAAATGGTTGAACTGTCCGATGGCCGTGTGATGCTGAACGCACGAACCCAAGGCAAAGGATCGACCAAGAATCGAAAGATCGCGATCAGCAACGACGGCGGACAATCATGGTCGCCGCTTAGGATCGATGAAGCGCTGATTGACCCCACCTGCCAAGCCGCGATTCTTCGCTACTCCTGGCCATCGGAAGGAAAGAGCCGAATCGTTTTCTCCAACCCCGCATCTGAAACCAAACGCGAAAACGGCGTGCTTCGGCTCAGTTATGACGAAGGCGTGTCGTGGCCAAACGAAGTCACCATCTACCGCGAGGGTTTCGCCTATTCGTGCCTGACTCGCTTGCAAAACGATCGCATCGGAGTGCTGTTTGAACGCGATGGGTACAAGGCGATCAGCTTCACCGCGATCGGGCTGGACGAATTGGAATCATTCGCCTCAGTCAGCCCATCATCATCCGACGACAAGGAGACAAACTGATGGTCGATGAATCTTTGTTGATGCAGCGGATGTCAGGCAGAAAGTTGTCAGGCTTGATCGCCGCGACTTACACTCCGATGAAGCAAAACGGCGACCTGAATCTCGACGTTGTCCCCGGCATGGTAGAGAAGCTGCTTAGTGACGGTGTCTCCGGGCTGTACGTCTGCGGCAGCACCGGCGAGGGAATGTCACTCACCACCCAGGAACGGAAGTCGGTGGCCGCCGCCTACGTCAGCGCGACCGCAGGACGAGCTCCGGTGATCGTGCAAGTGGGACACAACAGTTTGCGTGAAGCACAGGACCTGGCCAGTCACGCCCAACAGATCGGCGCCGATGCGATCTCCGCGACTTGTCCGTCCTATTTCAAAGTCTCCAGTTCGGAATCACTGACACACTGCATGCGAGACTTGGCATCCGCTGCGCCGGAGACGCCATTTTACTACTACCACATTCCGATGTTGACCGGATCCAACATCGACATGGTCGACTTTCTCACTCGCGCGGACAAGGCCGTTCCAACATTGGTTGGACTGAAATACACGGACACAAAGCTGTTCGAATTTCAACGATGTTTGGAACTATCCAATCGCAAGTTCGATGTCGTCTGGGGCTGCGATGAGATGCTGTTGGGAGCGACCGCTACTGGAGCTCGAGCGGCAATTGGAAGCACGTACAACCTCGCTGCAAGCATCTATCGGCAGATGACGTTGGCACTCGCAAGCGGACAATTGGAAACGGCTCGCCAGTGGCAATCCAAATCCATTGAGATGATCTGCACCATCGGCCGTTACCCGTTCCATCCTGCGATGAAGGCGATCTTGACGATGCAGGGTCTGGACGTTGGCCCGTGCCGATTGCCACTGGAGTCGCTCACCCAATCGCAAACGGACTCGCTGCGTGAATCCTTGAAGGCGATTGGTTTCTTCGAATGGAGTGGTGACTTGCCAGCGCCAAGCGACGCATGATCGCCTTTAACTCACTGCCATCGAGTTGCCAACGTCGTTGGATCGGCACCACACATCGCATCGGATTGGGCGTGTGCATCGCGATAGTCTTGGCTGCCCTTGCCAGCAAGACTGCCGAAGCTCAAACCAACGCGAACCAATGGTTTAGATGGAACGACCTTCCGTCGATTCCCGACTCGCTCGGAGTGGCTGGGCCTTTCGTAGGAGTCGACAATGACGCTTTGATCGTTGCTGGCGGAGCGAATTTCCCGAAACCAGTTTGGGAATCGGAAAAAGCCTGGCATGACTCGATCTATGTGTTGGCACGCACCGGTGAACCGACCGAAGGTGACTCCGATGAAGACAGTTTCCAGTGGATCAACGCAGAGAAGCTTCCGCGTCCTGTCGCATATGGTGCTTCCGTTTCGATTTCGCCGACTCAGTCCATTCATCACGGACTGTTGTGCCTGGGTGGCAATGATTCCGATGAGACGTTCCGCGACGTCTATTTATTGCAGTGGGACGCTTCGACGCAAAAGATTGGGCGAGTTTCGTTCCCTCCTTTGACCGAATCATGTGCGCACGCGTCCGCTCAAATCATCGGGAATGTTGTTTACATCATCGGCGGTCAGAGCGCCACTGAGTTGTCCACCGCGACCTCGAAGCTCTGGGCACTGAATCTCGGCCAGTCCGATGATCCGACTCAGTTGAAATGGACTGCGTTGGCCAATTGCCCTGGCCCACCGCGAGCACTGCACGTGACGGCGGCTCAGCACGACGGATACGAAACGTGTCTGTACGTCATCAGTGGTCGAAGGCAAACAGACGAAGAAGTCGAGTTCCTGACCGACAATTGGGCTTATCGGCCCAGCACCAACACTTGGCAGCAGAAGGCTGATGCTCCACAAAGCGTGATGGCGGGGACGGCGACGCACATCGGCCAGAGTCACATCGTCGTGTTGGGCGGCGACGACGGAAGCCTGTTCGGCCAAGCCGATGAATTGAAGGATGATCACCCTGGCTTTCCAAAGAAGACGTTCGCTTATCACACAATCACGGACACTTGGACCGAGACCGGCACCAGCCCCGCGAATCAGGTGACGACCACCGCGGTTCACTGGAACGATTCGATCGTTGTCGCTTCGGGCGAGATACGCCCGCGGGTGCGAACGCCGTCTGTGTACCAAATCACCCTCGCCGAACCTGATCGCAGCTTTGGAACGCTGAACTACCTCGTTCTTTTTGGCTATTTGCTATCGATGGTCGGCATCGGCGTCTACTTCGCTCGTCGAAACCGAACGACCGATGACTACTTTCGCGGCGGCAGCCAAATTCCGTGGTGGGCCGCCGGATGCAGCATCTTCGCAACGATGCTCAGTTCGGTGACGTTCACTGGCATTCCGTCGAAGGCCTACGCGCAAGACTGGACGTACTCGATTGGCAACTTCACGATTCCTCTGGTCGCGATCGTTGCCGTTTATGTCGCGATGCCATTCTTCCGTCGCATCGACGCCACCAGTGCTTACGAATACCTCGAAAAGCGTTTCAACCGGTCGGTGCGTTGGTTCGGCAGCCTCAGTTTTTCACTGTTCCATGTCTTCCGCATGGCGGTGGTGATGTCGCTGACCGGATTGGCGTTGTCGGTTGCGACGCCGCTGACACCGCAGCAGTCGGTGTTGTTGATGGGTGGACTCAGCATTGCGTACAGCACGCTCGGTGGGATCGAAGCGGTCATTTGGACCGACACAATCCAAACCGTCGTGCTGCTTGGCGGAGCCTTCCTCGCAATTCTCTTGTTGATCACCGGAACCGACGGTGGCTTTGGAGGAAGTTGGTCGCACGCGATTGATGCTGACAAATTGCGGATCGCCAACCTTCACCTCAGCCCCACGCATGCCCAGATCGCGTTGTGGGTGATCGTCGTTGGTGCAATTGGTCAAAACCTGTCTTCTTACACCGCCGACCAAGCCGTTGTTCAGCGTTACATGACCACGGCGTCGCAGTCACTGGCGGCTCGTTCGATTTGGACGAACGCCTTCTTAACGATCCCAGCGACGTTGCTGTTCTTTGGGATTGGAACGGCACTGCACGGTTTCTACCATTCCCATCCCGAGCGACTATCGCCCTCGATCACGACCGATCAAGTCTTCCCGCTGTTCATTGCGCGTGAGATGCCAATTGGATTGGCTGGCCTGATCGTCGCCGGAGTTTTCGCGGCAGCCCAATCAACTGTCTCGACCAGCATGAATTCAACGGCGACGGCGCTGGTCACCGACTTCTTTCGACCGCTGAGTTTGTGCCGGAACGAACGAGGCTACCTGTTCGCCGCTCGGACACTAACGTTTCTGATTGGAGTGCTAGGAACACTGTTCGGGTTGGTCTTTGTCGATCCCGGCATCAAGTCGCTGTTTGACACGTTCATTGTCGTGATCGGTCTGTTCATGGGAGTCCTCGGCGGGCTGTTTCTACTCGGTGGACTGACCACGCGAGCCAACTCGAGTGGGGCCATGGTCGGGGCCGCGTTCGGCGCTGCGACGATGTTTGGTCTTTGGCGATACACCGCCGTCAACGGGTACCTCTACACGACGTGTGGCATTGTGAGTTGCGTTTGCTCGGGATATTTGGCCAGTTTGATCAGCTCTCGCCCCAGCGATTCGTTGGAAGGATTGACGATCCACACACTGAACAAAGCGGAGTCCTGAGCGGTGAATCCCACGAGGCGGCGAGAACTAGTCGATGTGTATCGAGACGGACTTCTCAACGACACACTTCCGTTTTGGCTGACGCACGCCGTTGACCATGAGCACGGTGGGTTCCTCACTTCGCTGAATCGCGACGGAACCGTGATCGACACCGACAAAGGTGTTTGGCAACAAGGCCGTGGCACGTGGCTGCTTGGCGAACTCTACAACAACGTCGAACCACGTGAAGATTGGCTGCGGATCGCCATCCAAGGTGCGGCGTTTCTGGATCAGCATTGCTTTGATCCAACCGATGGCCGCATGTGGTTCCACGTCACCCAAGATGGTCGACCGATCCGAAAACGACGTTACGCCTACTCCGAGTGTTTCGCGGCGATTGCGTACGGCGAGCTCGCCATGGCAACCGGCGAAGCTAATTACCGCGAGCGTGCCAACGAAACGTTCCAGCGGTTCGTCGATCACAATCTGAACAGCGAAGAAGCCAGCTCGAAATACACCGGCACTCGTCCAACCCGCGGCATCGGTTTCCCGATGATGACGATCGCCACCGCTCAAGAACTGCGTCAGTCAATCGATCTCGAAACCGCCAATGACTGGATCGATCGATGCATCACCAATATTCGCGAATTTCATTTGAAGCCGAACATTGAATGTGTGATGGAAACGGTTGGCCTCAACGGTGAGATCCTGGACCACTTTGACGGCCGCACACTCAACCCTGGACACGCCATCGAAGGAGCCTGGTTCATCCTGTGGGAGGGGCACCTTCGCAAAGACCAGTCTCTGATCCAAACCGGATGCCAAATGCTCGATTGGATGTGGCATCGAGGCTGGGATCAGAAGCACGGAGGCATCCTCTACTTTGTTGACGTGCATGGATTGCCGGTCCAAGAATACTGGCACGACATGAAATTTTGGTGGCCGCAGAACGAAACCATTCTCGCGACCTTGCTTGCTCACCTGCTAACAGGGGACGAGAAGTATGCCAGCTGGCACCGCTTGGCTCACGAGTGGGCTTACTCCCACTTCCCCGACGCTCACCACGGCGAATGGTTCGGGTACTTGCACCGCGATGGCAGCATCAGCAGTGAACTCAAGGGCAACCTCTGGAAGGGCCCTTTTCACTTGCCACGAATGCAACACCTGGCTTGGAAGTGGCTGCAGAAAGATTTCGTTTGAGCGTGGAGAAATCGCCATCGCGCCGGAAGCTCCCATACAATACAGGGACGCGTCTGGCGTCGATTGACGCGTGCACTCGTGAACCTCAAGGACAACTTGCCATGAGACTTTTGCTGCCCCTCGTCATCGTGTTGTTCGCGGCGACCGGTCGTCACTCACTTTCGGCCGACGACGATCTGTTCCAAATCGTCGGCGAGCAAGCGACGCTAACGTTTGAACTGAAGGTGACAAATGACAAAGGCGATCCCATTGATGGTGCGGAGGTAACGCCGTGGGCACTTCGATCTTCTCAAGGTCATGGCGTCTGGCGAGCCGACGGTGAAGATCAATCCAAAATGAAGCCAACAACGGTTGCTACCAACCGGGATGGAATCGCAATCGTTGCATATCCGTTCTACCGAGACGCCAGCGAAAACACGCGGACTTTGCAAGTCTCGGTGCGTGTGCGTCACGACTCATTTTGCTTGGAAGATTCCGTCCATATCGACGTCCCACCAGACGACGTGTTCCCCGTCGAGATGAAACCGGCAGCGAGCATAGGCTTCCGGCCAACAATCGAAGATTCAGACGACTTCCGTCTCGATCAAATCCGGGTCGTTCGCTCCGACGTTGGATCATGGAGCAACAGCTTCCACAGTGATGTTCGTGACGGCCAAGTATGTGTCGACCAGTTGTACCCAGCTGAATGTGACTTCCTGCTTGTTCGCATACTCAATGGGAAAGCGACACACTTCAGCGAAGTTTTTCAAGTCACGCTGGCTCCTGGTCTGAACGATTCAATGGACGTTCCTCTTCAACCAGCAGTGTCAATCTCCGGTGAGCTTGAAGCAAGCGTTCCTCGCCCCGTCAACGAGGGACGAATTCTGGCCAAGACGGTTCCTCCAAAGTCCGCTCGCGATCGATTGACGTGGTCGACCTGGGCCCCAATCGATGCGGAAGGCAACTTTCATATCGAAGCGTGGCCAAAAAACGAACCCATTCAGATCATTGGGCTCACGGAATCACACCGCGTTCGATCTCCACAATCAGCGGATCGGTTGAACAGCAACTTTGGACATCCGGTTGTCACCGAACCGCCTTTTACGAACTCGATCACCTTGGAGATGGAACCGTTGCACTCGTGTCGCATTAGCATGGTCGATCTAGACGACACTCCGATCGATGCTATCAAGGTGAGCACCTACCCAAATGTCAAATGGAAGAACTGGGGGTCGCAAGTATACGGGCGTCCTTTGACTCGCAGCGAAGACTATTTTGACACACCAGACTTGCTCGCTTACTTCCAAGAGCAGCGATCGCACCCTCTCTTCCCTTCAACGTTCGTCGATATCACCGGCGACGACGGAATTTCAACACTACGTTTGCCAACGGGGAAGTGGAACGTCCATGTCCATGATGATCGCTTTGAGATCCCAATTGTGCTCGGGCGCCGAGGTTTTCGATTGGAAGTTTCCGGAGAAGTGGAACAATCCTTCGAGGTTCGATTGGTTCCCAAAGGCACCGACCTACTTGGCGACTATGACAAACTCGCCGGAGTTGTCTTCGGTTGCTCAACGCGAGAAGGAGAACGAATTTGTGCATTGCCGGAAGTCCGCGAGAAAATCGATGAATTCGTGCGACAGATTCAAGCCGCCGAGGACCCGCAAGATCCAAAGATTTTGTCCGAGGCATTCATGGTCGTCTCCGATGCCTTCGTCAAAGCGGGCGATCAACAGGAGGCCGCCAAATGGCGTCGCAAGGCACTGAAGATGAAGGTCAAGCTGACGAAATCGATCTCAGAGAACAATTCCAGCGATTGACGCAGACGGTTCAAACGGCGATCCGGACTCGGTTGCGGTACTCGCGAGGCGTCATCTTTCGATGTTGTTGAAAACGCCGATTGAAGTTCGACAAGTTCTGGTAGCCCGATTGCTGACTGATCGACAAGATTGAATCGTCGGTGTCGGTCAGCAACCGGCAAGCGAATCCGATTCTTAGTTCGTTGATGTAAGCGGACACGGTTCTGCCGGTCGACTGCTTGAAGAAACGACTGAAGGCGGACGCGTTCATGTCCGCTAGCTCCGCCAGTTCGCTGTGCGTGAGATCCGGATCGGTGAGATGGTGCGTGATGTGGTCGCATATCACTTGAATGCGAGTCTCAACCTCTTCGTTGTAACTGGCTCGATAAAGATGCGACGCCAACGGTTCCGCTTCAGAACAACTGGCAAGTTGATCGAGAATCGATAGCAAGGCGACGAGACGACTCGCACCACGCAGCTGTTCCAACTCGATCAATTGGTTGCCGACCGTTTGAGCCATGCTCGCCGGAAACCACAACCCACGACTGGCGCGATGAAGCAGGTGATGGACATCAACCATCTCATTGAGTCGAAAGAAGTCTGGCCCTAAGAAGTCAGGATGAAATTGCAACACCATCGCGGAATGCAGGTCGTAGACCTGGCCACGGTACTCATCGGACGCCCACGTATGAGGCAACTCTGAACCGAGCAGTACCAAGTCATGGTCCGTGTAGCTGCCAAGGTGATCACCCACCATTCGCGAACCGACTCCCGACGGTATGTAGGTCAGTTCAACCTCCGGATGGCGATGCCATTTCACCGGAGATTGCAACGACGCTCGGTTGAAGCAACGGAACGATTGCCCATCATCGGGAACCAGCTTTTCGTAAGAGGCTTTCATGCAATCAAAAATCGCTTCGTGTGTGTGTGGGACGCAGCTTGGACCAGGTGATCACCGTCGCGCCACATGGCTTCGCGACGTCAATCGACTCATCACTAGCATCGTAGCTGGATGCGCACAAACAGTATTACTTCCCTGAAAAATGCGCATAGTTTCATAATCATCCCGTTCGACGCGCAAACAAAGTACCACAAAAGGGCAATTCTCGTGGAGAAACGCTATCCGTAACTCTGCAGAATGATCCACGACAAATCGCATCCCCCAACCGAGAGTCACTCCGCCATGCCACACCGCTCCTCCGTCCTCAATCGAAAAGTGGCGCTCGCGTTCATGGCCCACCCCGATGATGCGGAGATCTCTTGCGGTGGCACTTTGGTTCGCTTGCAAGAGTCCGGCTGGGAAGTGCACATCACCTCGGTCACCGCGGGCGACTGCGGGTCGATGAGCGAGGGACCAGAAGAAACCGCTCGCATTCGATTCGCTGAAGGCGTCAACGCCGCCGAATCCATCGGAGCAACATTTCACACGCTTGGTGAACCCGATGGTCGGCTTGTCTACGACCGCGTGTCGCTTCAAAAGTCGATTGATCTCTTTCGACGCATCGCGCCCACATTGGTGATCACGATGCCGATGTCGGACTACCACGCGGATCACGAAATCACAGGTCAACTGGGAAGAGCAGCCAGTTTCGTCTACGCAGCCCCAAACGCATCGGAAGAACCTGTCATCGAAGGATCCCAGGTGCCGTATTTGTATTACACCGATGGGCACGATGGCGAAGACCGCATGGGCAATGCGATCACACCGACCACGTTCATCGACATCAGCGACCAGCTCGAAACAAAGACACAAATGTTGGCCCACCACAAAAGCCAACTGGAATGGTTGCGATCCCACAACGGCATCGACGAATACCTGACGGCGATGCGAGAGCACAGCCGGTCACGGGGCACCGATATCGGAACACAAGCCGCGGAAGCGTTCGTGCAACATCGCGGGCATGGGCACCCAAGCGATGACCTACTTGCCACGCTGTTTCCCAATGACAAATCATCCCTTTCTATCGACTCTGCCTTGCAAGCGACCCACTCATGAGTAGTACATTGGAAAGCCCCGCACCGTTCAATCATCCCAGCAAACACACGTCGGGATTATCAGTCCTGCGTTTGGCTGATGCGGGTGAAGCCAGCAAACGCGTCGCGAGAGAAATCGGTTCGCTGATTCGTCATCGTGCCGCCGAACATCGAAACTGTGTCTTGGGATTGGCCACCGGGTCCACTCCCATCCGCGTCTATCGCGAATTGGTGCGAATGCACCGCGAAGAAGGGCTGTCGTTCCACAACGTCGTCACCTTCAACCTCGACGAATACTTCCCAATCAAACCCGACGCGGCACAAAGCTACGTTCGGTTCATGAACGAGCATTTGTTCGATCACATCGACATCGTTCGTGCCAACGTTCATATCCCAAAGGGAACCATTGAACTGGAAGCGGTTCCCGGATACTGCCGTGACTACGATGAATTGATCGCGTCGACAGGCGGCATCGATCTGCAACTGTTAGGAATCGGACGTACCGGTCACATCGGATTCAACGAACCCGGAGCCACGAAGGACACGCGAACTCGTTTGGTCAAACTCGACAACCTGACCCGTTTGGACGCCGTCAAAGATTTCGGTGGCATGGAACATGTGCCTTTGCTCGCGATCACGATGGGCGTCGATTCGATTTTGCAATCGCGCCGCATTCGCCTGCTAGCTTTTGGCGAACACAAAGCCGATATCGTCCAACGAGCCATTGAGGGTCGGATGACCTCCACCATTCCGGCTTCCTTCTTGCAAACCCATCGCGACGTGCAGTACTTGCTCGATGACGCGGCTGCCGAGTGTCTTTCGCAGTCCACCTACGGAGAAACCGTTTAATGACCGCATCCGGAACGAACACCACCAACCGCGTCCGCATTCTCTGCGTCGGCGCCGGCAACATGGGACGCTCCCACGCGTTGGCGTACCAAGCCATCGACGGCTTTGAAATCGTTGGGATTTGCACCCGGTCGAAAGAGTCCGGTGCCAAGCTGAACCAAGAACTCGGTAGCGACTACCCGACTTACCAAGACTTCGACGAGGCACTGGAAGCGACCCAGCCCGACGCGGTTTGTGTTTCCACTTGGCCAGACACCCATGCACGATTCGTGACGACGGCATTGAAAGCCGGTTGCCACGTCTTCGTCGAAAAACCGCTCGCTGATTCCGTGGAAGCTGCTGAAGAGATCGTTGCGTCAGCGCTCGCGACCAATCGAAAAGTGGTGGTCGGTTACATCCTCCGGCACCATCCGAGTTGGAACCGTTTCATCGAGATCGCTCAGACGTTGGGCAAACCATTGGTGATGCGAATGAACCTCAATCAATCGTCCTCCGGTGCAACCTGGGAAACACACAAACGATTGATGTCGACCGTATCTCCAATCGTCGATTGTGGCGTTCACTACGTGGACGTGATGTGCCAAATGACCGGTTCGCGTCCCGTACGAGTCTCAGGTATTGGTGCTCGTCTGACGGATGAACTGCCCGAAGGCATGGTCAACTACGGGCAATTGCAGGTCACGTTTGAAGATGGCTCGGTCGGTTGGTACGAAGCCGGCTGGGGCCCGATGATGAGCGAAACGGCATTCTTCGTGAAAGATGTCGTGGGCCCAAATGGTGCAGCCTCCATCGTTGCGGAAGAAGCGTCATCCAAAGGGCAGAGCGACAATGTGGACGCCCACACAAAAACCGAATCGATTCGTCTGCACCACGGCAAGCTCGACGCCGAAGGCACATTCGCACGCGATGACGAATGGATTCACCTCGAAGACGAACCAGACCACGACGGCCTTTGCCATCGCGAGCAACAGTTCTTCCTCGACGCGATCCAAGAAGACAACGATCTAACCGCGCACCTCCAGGATGCTGTCAACTCAATGAAGATCGTTGCGGCGGCGGATGAGTCCTTTCGGACTGGCAAGACCGTCGAACTCCAAACCAACGAAACTGTCGGCACCTGACGTTTTTGACAAACCACTGCTTTTGCAGCCCGAACTTCGTGAAGCCCACTCGTTGGGCCGATCGGATGGGATGGACGAGGTCACGAGAACCGCTTGATTTGCTCCCGAAGAAGATCTGTGGCCTCGTCCTATTCCCAATCGTTTTATTCCCGCCAGTCAGACCGCGGTCTGACTTCCCCAACTCTTTCTTCGTCCTTCCAAATTGCGATCCCGCGATTTTCCTTTGATCGTTTCCGAGTGAGCCTGATATGAATGCCAAGCTAGACCGCCCCACTTCTGATCAACCGACCACCAGCCGTCGCGAAGTTTTGCGTCGTGGTGCATCCGCCACCGCAGCGATTGCAGCAACGGTCGGTGCCAACCAAATGGTTCACACCCATGCGGCTTCGTCCGATCCCAATCGCAAGATCAAAATCGGAATCGTCGGCGCGGGCGGACGAGGTACCGGTGCGGTCAACGATTCGTTCTCGATCAACGACAACATCGAATTGGTCACGATCGCCGACTTGGATCAAGGCAATGCAGAACGTCTTCGCAAAGGCATGACTCGTCGTCACGGCGACAAGATCAATGTCGCTGACGATCGCATTCACTCTGGCCTGGACGGCTACAAAGCGGTCTTGGAAGATCCTGAAGTGGAAGTCGTTTTCTTGACGACTTCACCCGCCTTCCGTCCCTTTCACATCGCCGAAGCGGTTGCGGCTGGTAAGCACGTCTTTGCTGAAAAACCTTCCTGCGTCGATCCCGCAGGCTACCGAATCTGCGTCGCCGCTCACGAAGAAGCCAAGAAGAATGGCACCGCCATCGTGACCGGTACCCAGTACCGTCGCCAATCGAACTACATGGAAGCTGTTCAACGAATCCATGACGGTGAGATCGGTGACGTCATCGGCATGACCTCGCGTTATTGCAGCCAAGGCATCTGGTACAAGAACCGAGCCGAAGGCGTCAGCGACACCCAGTACCAACTCAACAACTGGATGCACTTCATCTGGTTGTCAGGCGATCAAATCGCTGAGCAAGCCGTTCACAACATCGACTTGATGAACTGGGTAATGCAAGGACCGCCTGTCAGTGCATATGGCTCGGGCGGGCGATTCACCCGTCCCGATGACAGCGAAATGTGGGACAGCATGTCGATCGATTACATGTACGCCGACGAACGTCCCGTTTCATTCATGTGCCGACAAATCCCCGGCTCCACCGCAGAAAACGGCAGCACCGTTCGCGGAACCAAGGGCTTCGCCGTCATCGGCGCCGGCAGCAGCGGATCGACGTTCCTGGATCGCAGCGGCAAAGAAACACTGAAGCTAGAAGGCAGCATCGCGGACGCTTATCGCCAAGAGCACAAGGACTTGATCGACTCGATTCGCACCGGCGAACCCATCGTCGAATTGCTCGAAACCGCGAACAGTTCGCTGACCGCCGTCATGGGCCGCATGGCCGCTTACACCGGCAAGAAAGTGACCTGGGATTTCGTCGCCAACGAATCAGAACTGGATCTGTTCCCGAAAGACTTGCAATGGGACGGCAGTCGCCCCGAGCCAAGCTTTGCCATCCCAGGCAAAACCAAACTCATCTGATCACGTTCCACGAACGTCCACCTGAGTTCGAACCAACACGCAGAACAGTTGAGCTCGACTGTTCTGCGTCATCGGCGCAGCTCGAACGTCCGCTCGTAGCGTGGCATTTCGTTTTCAACCCAGCTCGCTCGTCCCGCTGCGGTATCATGCCACTCCGGCGGCACAAGCGACTTGCTCCAGTCGGCTCCCTCGCCGACCCGCTGCATCAAAAACTCACGGTTTTCCTTTGCCAAGTCATTGTTCTCGGCCACGTCTTCCTTGACGTCAAAAACCTGCCATTTCCCAAACTGCTTTCGGTACGCTTTCAAATCACCGTTTCGGATCGCGACTTCATTGCCGCCACCATAGTGACGTAGCCAAAACAGCGTGTCGCTGGCATGCGGATTGTTGCCGGTTCTCAAATCCGCCCAAACGTCCTTGCCATCCAACTTCTTTCCGTTTGGAACCGAAGCGTCCGACAACGCCGCGAACTTTGGATAGAAATCCAAGGCTGTGACGGGATGCGGAAACACTGTCCCCGCTTCCAAGACGCCCGGCCAAACCATCAGCATCGGCACTCGAATCCCTCCTTCGTGCGTGGACCCATTGTCATCTTTCAACGGAGCGTTGTTGCCCGCCTGCAAGATTTTGCCGCTGTTGTCGCTTAGGAAAACAATCAGCGTATCCTCCGCGACGGAATCACTTGAATCGCCGTCTTGGTTGGGATCCTTCAAAGCATCTTGCAGTCGCGAAACGCCACGATCGACCGCATACATCATCGCCACATAGTTCTGGCGTTTTCCGTAGTCTCGATAGTCGACACCATTGCCGGGGTTCGTTGGTTCGTGATCGGGAAACAATGCCTTCAAATCCTCGGTCTTCCCCTGCAATGGTGAATGCGGGGCGTTGTGGGCGACATCATGTTGGATTCATTCTGCTACCATAAGACCAGCCCGTTTGTGCAACCGAACGTCAACTGTTCAAACGGATGCTCCCGCCTCAAGTCCCACCCTGATCGCCATCCAACTCGAATGGAACGACCATCGTGGACGGTTTTGCTTTTTCATCGCATGCGAGATTCTGAACAAGGATCGGATGCGACGTTGGCTTTCCGACCATGATTGATTGATTCAAATTCGCGTGCATGGCAACTTGCCCGGAGACCCACCATGACGTCTCGTTTTTTTAGCAGCCTCCACGCTGCAATACTGCTGACAGCTTGCATGCTTGCCACCTTTGCTGGCTCAACAAAGCTGTCCGCTCAAACCGGATCGCCCGAACCGGAGCAGGTGGCACCGACGATCCGCCTGGCAAAGTTTGACGTGGATGCGACGCCGCCAGTTGGCTCAATGATGGCATACGACCGAGTCAAACGGGTCGAAGAGATGACACTTCGTGCCCGTGGCATCGTGCTCCTCGGAGCCGGCCAGCCTATTGTGCTGTGTGCAGTCGATTGGATCGGAATTGGCAACGAAGGCCACGATCAATTCCGCAGTCGATTGGCCAAGGCTGCGGGAACGGTTCCTGAACGAGTCGCGGTCCACACGTTGCATCAACACGACGCACCACGCTGTGACTTCTCCGCAGAACAACTGGTCAATGATGCCGGCAAGTCCGACTTGGGCCCGTATGACAGTTCGTTCGCACGCGAAGTCTTGCAACGCCTGACGGATGCGGTCGAGGAAGGGATTGCAGGTGCCACCGAAGTCACGCACGTGGGTTGGGGATCAGCCATGGTGAAAGACGTGGCCTCCAACCGTCGGCTTCAAGACGATACGGGCAAGGTTGTCGCAACGCGTTACACCGCTTGTCGGGACCCCAAAATGATCGCTGCGCCCGACGGCACAATCGATCCCGAGCTCACATCGCTCACGTTCTATAGCGGTGACAAAGCGATCGCCGTGATCACGCACTACGCTTGCCACCCACAAAGCTATTATCGAACTGGTGTCCCCAGCCCAGACTTTCCGGGTTTGGCCAGATTCATTCGTGGACAGGCCCGCCCGAACGTTTTGCATGTTCATTTCAACGGAGCCGGCGGAAACATCGGGGCCGGAAAGTACAACGACGGTTCACCCGACAACCGCATGAGACTTGCACACCGGGTCGCTGACGCGATGAAGTCAGCCGCCGACACAACCGAAAAATTCGCGATCACCGCGGATGATATCAGTTGGTCATTCACACCCGTTTCCTTGCCTCCCGCACCTCATTTGGATGCCAACGCACTTCGTGAAAAGCTGCGTGATTGGACCACCACGGACTACTGGGGAAGCCCCGATGATTTGGCTTGGTTGCTGCGTTGCCAGGACGGACATCAGATTGAGTTGAGTTGCCTGTCAGTCGGAGATATTCGGTTGCTGCACATGCCCGGTGAATTGTTTGTGGAGTATCAGTTGGCGGCAAAGGCAATGCGACCGGACCTCAAAGTTGCCATGGCAGCGTACGGCGACTACGGACCGGGCTACATCGGAACCGAGGAAGCCTATGGCCAAGGCGGCTACGAAACCAGCCAGCGTGCATCCAAGGTGGCTCCCACCGTCGAAACAGTCTTGATGAAAGGCGTGCAAAAACTCTTGGGTGTCGATTCGACCGACCAATCCGAACAAGCTATCGAATCCACAACGTTGGAGACAGAAACACGATGAAGCTGACAACCCGACTCTCGCCGCTTCGCTCGATTTCGGCCTGCCTGATCATCTCAATTGCGTTTGCTTTTCGATCGGGAGCGGCCGAAGAAGACTACTCCGCCGAACTTCCTCGAGTGCCAGCCACCCCGGCATCGGAAACACTGCAAGACTTCCAAATCGCGGATGGTTTTCAAATTCAGTTGATCGCCAGCGAACCGTTGGTGACCAGCCCCGTGGCGATGGAATGGGCCGCGGATGGGTCGCTGTTCGTTTGCGAAATGCGAGGCTACAGCGAAGATCGCGACGAAGGCATTTCGCGAATATCTCACCTTGTGGATTCCAACCAAGACGGTGTCTACGACAGCAGCACCGTTTTCGCGGATGGACTGCTCTGGCCAACCGGCTTGTTCCCTTGGGACGGCGGGCTGTTCGTCGGTGACGCTCCTAATCTCTACTACTTTCGCGACAACGATGGCGACGGAAAAGCGGAACAACGGGACCTTGTTCTGACTGGGTTCGGCACGTCCAACGTCCAGGGCCTGCTGAACTCGTTTCGATGGGGACTCGACAACCGAATTCACATCGCTTGCAGCAGCACGGGTGGAATGCTCCGGCGTCCCGACCAGCCTGAGTCAGACGCGATCAATGTGCGTGGCCGCGACATCGCTTTGGACCCTCGAACCGGCGAGTTCCAACTGACCAGCGGCGCCGCCCAACATGGAATGTGTTTCGACGATTGGGGACGCAAATTTGTGTCGTCGAACAGCGATCATCTTCAGCAAGTCATGTACGAAGACCGGTACATCGGCCGCAATCCATTGCTGCAACCTGCCCCCGCGAGAGTGTCGATCGCTGAGGACGGACCGCAAGCCGAAGTGTTCCGAACTAGCCCCGTGGAACCTTGGCGAATTGTAAGAACACGATTGCGTGTCAGCGGCAAAGCTCGTGGCCCAATTGAAGGTGGCGGCCGCGCCGCAGGCTACTTCACAGGTGCCACCGGTGTCACCATCATCCGCGGAGATGCCTGGCCAGATTCGTTCCGCGGCATGGCCATCATCGGTGACGTGGGCAGCAACCTGATTCACCGCAAACGGATGCAATCCGACGGTTTGAAGTGGACCGGAAAACGGGTCGATTCGAACCACGAACTTGTCACCTCCACCGACATCTGGTTCCGTCCCGCACAATTCGCCAATGCCCCAGACGGTTCGCTGCACATCATCGATGTTTGCCGCGAGGTGATCGAGCATCCCAAAAGCCTGCCGGCTGAAATCAAACAACACCTGGACCTGACATCCGGGCGTGACCGAGGTCGTTTGTACCGATTGATACCGGACAATTACCGACACCGGGCGACGCCGAACCTGCGAGCAGCAACGGACGCAGAGTTGGTTCAAAATCTCGCTCACCCCAACGCTTGGCAACGAGAAACGGCGAGCCGCCTGCTGTTCAAACGACAATCCGACGCCGTCGAGCCTCTGCGTCAAATGGCGAAAGAGTCGCAATTCCCACACGGACGACTGCATGCCTTGGCGGTGCTGGACGGCCTTCAGAAGCTCGATGCAGAAACCCTTTTTCCACGACTGAGTGATCCGCATCCGTCGGTCCGAACGTTTGCCGTTCGTCTGACCGAGAAGATCGAACCCGACGCAACGATCCGAAGCAAGCTGATTGAACTCGCGGACGACCCATCGATCGAAGTTCGCTATCAACTGGCCTTCACAGCCGGATCGATTTCCGAGTTTGACAAGACGAAACCACTGGCCACCATCATCCGTCGCGATCCCACCGATCGTTGGATGCAAACAGCCGCGCAGAGTTCGGTTGCCAACGGTGCGGGCGATTTGCTCGCGGCGTTGTTGTCATCACCATTCGATCAGCAACTCGCTGAGTTTGTTGGCCGTCTCACGTCGCAGATCAGCCAACAAGACAATCCAGCCGACATTCGAGTGGCAATTGCCGCCGTGTCGGAGTTATCACCGGACGATGGCACCTTCGCCCTGCCGATCCTTGGGAAACTCTTGCAAACGCGTTCGCGTCGCGACTCCGTTTTGCATCAACTCGCCGCGAAAGGCGAGCTTGAGGACATCGATCAAACGATGAACCAAATGCTGAATGCTCTCGAGCGATTGGCTCTCGATGATTCAGCCTCGGTCGATGCCAGAGTCACAGCCATCGCGAACCTGCGATATGCCAGCGGGACTCAGGTTTCAAACATCATGCCGTCGCTGATCGACAATCGGCAACCAATCGAAGTTCAACGCGCTGCGATGACGACCTGGGGCCGTTTTGAATCAAACGCCATCACCGAAACCCTCTTGAATCAGTGGAGCAGCCTGAGCCCCAGCCTACGCGAAACTGCCAGCGAGATCCTTTTTTCGCGTCCTGATCGTTTGACCGTTTTGTTGAACAAAGTCGCGTCCGGCAACATCCCCCTCAGCGAAATCTCCCGTTCACGATTGCAAGTCGCCGCCAAGTCGTCAGACACGAGCGTTCAAGAACTAGCAACCAAATTGCTCGATGCCAGCGGTTCCAAAAATCGCGAAGAGATCGTCCAGGCATTTCAAAGTTCGTTGCAGACTCAAGGTGACG
This sequence comes from Rhodopirellula bahusiensis, assembly GCF_002727185.1. NCBI lineage: Bacteria > Pseudomonadati > Planctomycetota > Planctomycetia > Pirellulales > Pirellulaceae > Rhodopirellula > Rhodopirellula bahusiensis. The sequence goes on along the minus strand of NZ_NIZW01000013.1, from coordinate 63,936 downwards.
CCGCCCGAGGCAGCCAACTGTTCACCACGCACTGTGCGAACTGCCATCGCCTCGAGAACCGCGGGCATGAGATCGGCCCAAATCTAGCGACCGTAAAAACTCGCGGAGCCGACTTTATCCTGGCGAACGTTTTGGATCCCAACCGCGAAGTGAATCCGCAGTACTTGAACTACATCGCGTTGGACGTCGACGGGCGAACGCTGACGGGCATGATCACGGACGAGTCCGCGACTTCGATCACGCTTCAGCGAGCCGAGTCCGCCAAGGACGAATTGCTGCGAGTTGACATGGAAAGATTGCAAAGCACTGGCATGTCGATCATGCCGGAAGGCTTTGAAGAGCAGTTCACACCGCAAGCCATGGCTGACTTAATTGCCTATCTAATGCAAGTCAAATGAGCCCTTCGTGCCTGGTGAATCCGCAACATGTTAAATTCGTGGTTCCATCTCTCCTCCGCGATCCAGGATCTTGAATGTCCAACCAGCACGAACTGATCAACTACATCGAGATCCCCGCCAAGAACATGGCTAAAACCAAAGCGTTTTTCGAAACGTGCTTTGGTTGGACGTTCACCGACTACGGCCCCGAGTACACCGCCTTCGACAAATCTACGGGTCTGGATGGTGGGTTCTACCAGTCCGATCATTCCTCGCTGACCTCCAACGGATCCGCGTTGGTTGTTTTCTACAGCGACGACCTGGAAGCGACGATGGCCAAGGTCCAATCGTCAGGCGGAAACGTCATCAAGGAGATATTTACGTTCCCAGGTGGTCGACGCTTCCAATTCACCGAACCGTCGGGCAACGAATTCGCCGTGTGGTCGGAACTCTAGCACGGTGGTCTCCACCGTGAATTGAGCTTCGTCTCGGTGGGGACCACCGAGCTACAGGTTGTTTATCCTGATCCATCGAGCGAAGTCGATGGGCGACAATTATTGGATGGCTGTCGCCGATCAGGCTTTGTCAGCGGGGTGCTGGTACGGAGCACGGTAGCTTCGTTTAATCGCTTGCGTGGCTTCTTCGTCATCCACGATCGTGTGCGTTTCCGGATCAAACTCAAGCGTTCGGCCAAGGTCCATCGCCACGTTCGCCATGAAGCAGGACGCACTGCTGATGTGGCCTTGCTCGATGCTGGCAACTGGTTTGGATCGATTGTCGATCGCATCGAGGAAATCACGCATGTGACCACGGATCGCGGAGGCAACGTGCAACTCCAACGCCCACTTCTCTTTGTCCGTGACGTCCGTTGGGTACTTGTCTGTTTCAATCACTGCTTCACCGGAAAGCTTTTTCCCACCGCCGCGTGGTTCAAATTCGAATTTGTTCACACTCAGCTTCAGTGTGCCCTTGTCGCCGTAGATTTTCGCAGCCCACGGATACTCTGGATCAGGTGCACTGCCCCAACTCCGGTGCGTCCAAACCACATCCAGACCGTCGAAATCAAACGTAGCGGTTTGCGTGTCAGTGATATTCGCGAGCGAATCCTTTTGCACCATGATGCCGCCGACACTGCTGATTCGCTTGGGCCAGCCAAGGTCCAACTGCCAACGAACCAAGTCGAGCATGTGAACACACATGTCGCCGACGATACCATTTCCGTACTCCATGAAAGCTCGCCACTTTCGCGGATGAGTCAATTCGGTGTAGGGACGCATGGGCGCCGGTCCGGTCCAGGCTTCGTAATCGAAGTGCGGTGGTGGATCGATGGCCGGTGGATTCTTGTTCGCTCGCATGTGATAGTAGCAGCAGACTTCCGCGAACGCGACGTTGCCGAGCAACCCAGCGTCGACGACGTTCTTCTTTGCGTCGATCAAGTGCGGGGTACTGCGACGCTGTGTGCCGACTTGCACGACGCGTCCGGTCCGGCGTGCCGCATCCAACATCGCTTTGCTTTCGAGCGTGTCGACACCGGTCGGTTTCTGAACATAGACGTCCGCACCGGCTTCGACCGCAGCGATCATCGGCAAAGCGTGCCAGTGATCGGGCGTGTCGACCAAGACGATGTCGAAGTTTTTCTTGGCAAGTAGCTCTTCGTAGGAAGAGAACGTTTCGGGACGATTGCCGGACTTTTGCCGAGTGGCGATCAGGTCGGCGCACTCATCCAACAGCTTTTGATCGACGTCGCAAAGCGAGACCACTTCAACGGGCTCGATGTTGATGAGCTGCAACAAGTCACACTTGCCGTACCAGCCACATCCAATCAAGGCGACGCGTCGAGGTCGGCGACTTTCGTCGGCTCGAGCCGATTGGGATTGGGTGGCGACAACAGTGGCAGCAGCGGCGCTGGCCGCAAGAAAAGAACGGCGTTCCATGGCAATTTTCTGAGTGGGGATGGGGACAGGAGCGACCAAACAGACGCAAGCGAACCGGCTCGAGGAGATACCCGTGCCAAATTCCCTGTGTCGCACATTTTAACAGGTGCTCGGGATGCGAGTGGAGCGGTCGTTTCGACTCTGCGTGACCACAATCGCCGCGTTTGCAGTTCTGACCTATACTGCCGCGATGAAACCGAGCGAAGCCAACACCGAATCCGAGGGGCCCGACCCAATTCCGGATGCGACCAAGGAGACCATTGCGACGGCCTATCACGAGGCCGGCCACGCGGTGATGGCGTTGGCGGTGGGACGCAGCATCCAAAAGGTCACCATCGCTCCGGGAAAATTGCAATTTGGTGGCTCGCGGCTGGGCACGTGCGAGATCAAAAAAGGACGATCCAAAGGCAGCAAGGATCAGCTTGAGGACGATGTGCTGGTGTTGCTGGCCGGGATGGTTTCCGAGTCTCGCTTCACTGGCGTCTACTGCCCCGCCGGTGCATCGCAAGATCTTCGGGAGGTTTCCGCTCGGCTTTGCACACGAGCCGCATCCCAGCGACAGCATGAAACCTTGCTCAAACGCATGCTTTCGAAAACGGAACACCTACTCAACGACGAAGCCAACCTCGACGCCATCCGAGCGATCACGAAAGAATTGCTAGACAAGACGACCATCAGCGGCCGCGCCGTGAAACACCATTTTGAGATGGCACAACGCCGGCACGCTTGAGTATCACTGCCGATCGATCTCTTTGACCGGAACCATATCCCGGTCCAATAACGTATTCGCCCCTTACGCAGCACTGACGATCCGTCCCATGCAATCCATCGCTCGTGAACTGAATCTTCCTGAGAAACAAGTCGCTGCGGTCATCGAGTTACTCGAAGGCGGCAACACGATTCCTTTCATCGCTCGGTATCGCAAAGAGGTCACCGGCGGCTTGGACGAAATCGCTCTGCGTGCGATCGAAGACGCACTTGAAAAGCACAACGCGCTGCTGGCTCGCAAAGCCACCGTGCTAAAAACCATCGAAGAACAAGGTGCTTTGACCGCGGATCTTCGCAAGCAAATCGAAGCTTGCACGGACCTGCGAACTCTCGAGGCTTTGTACCTGCCTTACAAACCCAAACGCCGCACACGAGCCACCATCGCTCGGGAAAAAGGACTGCAACCGCTCGCTGATCTGCTGCTGAAACAAACCAAACTGCCTCAGTCGAAAAAGCAGACGCTGGAGGGCTTCGTCAACCAGGAATTGGACGTCGCGGATTCGGACGCGGCTCTGGCCGGCGCCCTCGACATCATCGCGGAAAAATGGAGCGAAGACGCTTCGGTTCGCGAGTGGATGGTTGAAAAGGGAACCAAGTTCGGTCAAATCACCTCCGCCGTCAAACGCGGCAAAAAGGACGAAGCCGACAAGTACGAAGCCTACCTGGACCGTGCGGAATCGGCGTCTCGCATTCCCGGTCACCGCTTGTTGGCGATGCTGCGTGGCGAAGCGGAAGGCATCCTGCGAGTCGGTCTGAAAATGGAAGAGGACCGAGCGATATCGCACGTGCAGTCCACGTTCATTCGCAACCGCTCGTTCGAATTCGCGCGAGAACTCGAGTCCGCGGCCGAAGATTGCTTCCAACGTTTGCTTCAACCCGCTACGCAGTCGACGGTGCTGCAAATGCTAAAGGAAAAAGCGGACGAGGAAGCCATCGACGTGTTCGGCAAGAACCTGCACGAGTTGCTGATGTCAGCTCCCGCGGGTCCCCGCGTGACGATTGGAATCGATCCCGGGTTTCGCACCGGTTGCAAAGTCGCGGTGGTCGATGGAACGGGAAAATTCCTGGCCAACACGACGATCTATCCGACGCCGCCCAAGTCCGACACCGCCGGCGCATCGAAACAACTGCTGTCGCTGATTCAGAAGCACAATGTCGAACTCATCGCGATCGGCAACGGCACCGCCTCGCGAGAAACCGACACTTTCGTAGGAGAATTGATTCGGGAAAACAAGCTGGATGTGACCAAGGTCATGGTCAGCGAGTCCGGCGCATCGATTTATTCGGCCAGCGAACTGGCGGGCAAGGAATTCCCTGACTTGGACGTTACCGTTCGTGGCGCCATCAGCATCGCGAGGCGACTGCAGGACCCACTTGCCGAACTGGTGAAGACGGATCCAAAGTCGATCGGAGTCGGACAGTATCAGCACGACGTGAACCAGACCCAGCTTCGCAAGTGCTTGGACCGAACCGTGGAAAGCTGTGTCAACCACGTTGGCGTGGACCTGAACATGGCCAGCGTTCCGTTGCTTTCTCGAGTGGCCGGCATCGGTCCTAAATTGGCCGAGAACATCGTCCAATATCGCGACACCAACGGGCGATTTGGCAGCCGAAAAGAACTGACCAAAGTTCCGAAGCTTGGCAAGAAGGCGTTCGAACAAGCCGCGGGTTTCTTACGCATCCGCGGCGGAGACGAGCCGCTGGACAACTCCGCGGTTCACCCCGAAAGCTACACGCTGGTTAGCCGGATGGCCAAGCAACTGCATGCTGACGTGAAGACTCTGGTCGGCAACTCAACACTCAGCCAAAAGCTGCAACCCGATTCCTTTGTCGACGACCGATTCGGAATCCCAACGATCCGCGACATCATCGCGGAACTTGGCAAACCCGGTCGCGATCCGCGAAGCGAATTCAAGGTCGCGCAGTTCGACGACTCAGTCCAATCGATGGAAGACCTTCGCGAGGGCATGGTGCTGGAAGGCGTGATCACCAACGTCACCCACTTTGGCGCGTTCATTGATCTCGGTGTCCACCAAGACGGTTTGATTCACGTGTCGCAACTGGCCAACCAATTCGTCAGCGACCCATCCGAAGTGGTTTCGGTCGGCGACGTGGTCAAAGTCAAAGTGCTCGAAATCGACCTCGATCGAAAACGAATCGCGGTGTCGAAAAAAGCTCTCGGTTGATGATCACGCGTCGCGGCAAATCGCTTCATTGAAGAACGAAAGCTGCTGATACAACATCGAAATCGCTGGCGTGATCGTTGACGCTTGCTCGCCGATCGCTCGCAGCGGATTGCCCAAAATGGCTTCGACTTCCATCGGTCGTTTGGCCAAAAAGTCCAGTCGCATGCTGCTGTCGTAGGGAACCATCGTCTCCGTGTGTTCCATCGTCGCACGGATCGCCTTTTCATCGATCTCGACTCCGCAAGCCTTCGCACCCGCGTGAACTTCCGCGATCAATTGCATCGCCAGCTCCCGTCCAGGTTTTGATCCGATGATTTGATCGGTCGAGGCATCCAGGACCACCGACAGTCCGTTGAACGGGATGTTCCACATCAGCTTTCGCCAACGCGTCTTCGCCAAATCGTCGCTCCAATTCGCGTCGATACCGGCCGACTGCATGTCCGCTTCAATTTGGTGACCGACAGATTCCGCCTTCGACTGGTCAACTCCGGCTTCTTGATAGGCGCCGAATGCGATTCGCCCGTAGTCCAAATGATGGATGTGGCCGGGTCCAACTTTGTTGCTGCATAGGAAACAGCATCCACCCAACACGCGACCGGCGGAGACCGTTCGTCGCACATCGGCTTCGACATTCAAACCGTTTTGCAGCGTCAGCACGACACCGTCATCGGCCACGACTTTCGGCAGCCAATCATCCAACAACGCGTTGCGAGTCGACTTCAACGCGATGATCACGACATCGCACTTGGGCATCGACTCGACCGAGCGATACACCTGCGGCGACTCCAGAACGAAGTCACCCAACACACTGTCGATGCGCAAGCCGTTTTCGCGCACGTGCTCGTAATCCGAGTGCAACAGAAAGTGGACGTCGCATCCGGATCGGGCCAGCATCGCTCCATACAGTCCGCCCACCGCACCACTTCCGAGAATTGCATAGCGAAGTGGTTCGGCGGGAGCGTTCATTTGGATTTCCGTTTCTTGTTGGCGGGTTTGCGTGACTTCTTCGGAGCGTCGGGCAGCTCATTCAGTTCCAATGCAGGAACCGAATCATTGCCCGCCAAACGGACGATCATGTCAACCGGGTGCGTTCCAGCTTCGAGGGTGACTTCGACGGACGCATCGGTGTTCGATTCGCCGGTCGTATCGATCAGTGCCGCGTCGTGCAGTCGCAACACAGCGTCGCCGGTCGCCGTCAAACGCATTTCATAGCGGCCGGTCTTCGCGACATTCAGCACCGTTTGCACGCGAGCGTTGCCTTTTCCGGCAGATCGCACGGCTTCGGCGAGATCAATTTCTTCGATGTCGACCTTGGTCGATTGTGCGGGATCCAAACGCGAAACGAGCGAGGTCTTTGTAGGGCAGTAAGTGACCAACATCGGTGCATCCGAGTCCAATGAATCGTCAGCCGGAATCGGTTCGTCGTCGTACGGACGTTCGGCCGTTGCATTCGCCGATCGCAGTTGCAAAACACGATCGTGCATCCGTTGCTGCAACGATTTCATCTCGGGTGACGTGCCCGCCAAGTTGTTCGCTTCCCCCGGATCCTTTGCCAGATCATAGATCTCGAACGGATCAGCATGAGACTGGATGTTGTGCCGCACGCCCTTGTACCCGTCCACAAAGATGGCCTGCATCTGACCACGACGAGCACCGCGGCGCGATGGCTCGTAGTCTTCGTAGTTCGGCGTTTTGCCCCCATTGAAATACTCAACGTAAGTCGTCGGTGAGGCTTGCTCGCCGTTCTTCAACAAAGTCGGAACCAACGACACACCATCGGCTCGTGCCGGAACGGTTGCTCCGGCCAAGTCGGCAAACGTGGTCAACCAATCATGGAACTGACTGTGGTTCTGATTGATTCCGGGTGCGATCTTCCCTGGCCACCATGCGATTGTCGGAACGCGAATTCCACCTTCGTAACAATCTCGCTTCATCCCATCGAATGGCCCGTAGGACTGGAATGAAGTCGGGTTGTAGTTGACGTTGCGGATGTACGATTCACTGTGAGGTCCGTTGTCGCTGGAGAAGACCACCAGCGTGTTCTCATCCATCTTCAGATCGCGAAGCGTTTGCAACAGGTCGCCCATCAAATCGTCGAGCCGGCGGACGCTGGTCGCAAAACGAACTTCGGCGTCCGTCCACCCTTGGTTGGCGTAATCCGGGTGCTTGTACGAGTCGATCGGACCGACCGTGTTGATCATGCGGTCTTTTTCGCCGAGCCACTGAACACCACCTTTGACTCCCATTCCTTCGGGATACGGTGCGGCCGGATACTGGATCGCTGCGTGAGGCGTGTCGTAGGAGAGGAACAAGAAGAACGGTTCGTCGGCTGATTGCGACTGGTGATCGACCAGGAACTGCTTCGTTTTCGCAGTGAACAAGTCGGCGGTGTAGCAGCCTTTCAACTGAGACGAAATTTCATCATCGTTGTGCCACAGCTCCACCGGGTTGGCGTGTCCTTCGCTGTTCGCGATGGGCCATTTGTCGGCAGGATAGTGAACGTGCCCATCTCGGTGACGGACGTAGCCAAAGAATTCGTCAAAGCCACGCTTGGTCGGATATGCAGGCCAAGTCTCGGCACTGTCGCCGTCCCCCTGCAGCCCATACTTGCCGATCAACGCGGTCGTGTAACCAGCCTCTTTCAAGACAGAAGCCACCGTCGGGACATCCGGCAAGGCTTTGTCAAATTGATTGTCGCGAATCGACGCGTGGCCTTGATGCACGCCCGTCAGCAAGGACGCACGACTGGGAGCACAAACGGGCGCCGGGCAATAATGATTCCGCATCTGCAGCCCTTCAGCCGCCATCGCATCCCAATGCGGTGTTTGGTGCGTCCGGTCGTGCTTGGATTCATTCTGGTAGTAACAACCCAAATCGCCCCAACCAAGGTCGTCGTAAAGAACGAACAGAATGTTTGGTTGGCTGGACTGGGTGTCCGCGTTCACTTGCGCGGGTGCGAGCGAATTGGACCAAACCATCAGTCCAACGAGCAAACAGAATAGATGGCGGGAATGCATGCGATCGGCTCTTCGTCAGGTGGGAAACGTGTGGGGGGACGCCGATTCTAACTCAAAGCCTTCCCACAGTCCTTCCTCATCTCACTTTGTCGCTATGCAAATCACTTTTTCGCGCTACTCCAATTGGCCGATGAGGCGAGATTCCCGGTTGCGTTTTCGAAACTGGTTCGAACACGCTTCGGCTTAGCTAGATCAAATGCATGCGTGGCGGTTTCGCGAGTCGTTTGACTCGCATAGCCAAGCTTGGATGCAACCAACTCGCTCGACGTGCTGCCGGGTGTCCCGCTGTGACTCGACCAAGTGCCGCGGCCATCATCCCCGCCGCTTCGGCTTCTGTGGCTGGCATTCCTTCGGCATGCCCACCAGCCTTGACCGCCAACTTGCAAGCCACCGCGTCCGCGTCCCACTCCGTCAGATACGCAACCGCACTAAGTGTTCCGACCGTCAGCAGCAATCCGGTCAATCCGCCAACGGTTGCTCCCCACGATTCATTTGTGAACAGTGACCCAACCCAGATCGAAACAAACCAAGCCGGTGCAACGGCAGCCATGCGAATCGGAACGTGCCAACGACGAACGTGAGCGACTTCGTGCATCACGACCATCAACAATTGTCCCTTCGGCAAATCATCCAAAACTCGATCCGACAACAACAACATACGCCCAGGACGAAAAAGCCCCGCGACCAAGGCATTGAAGACGCGGCCGTTGGTGTTCCAACGCACAAGCCTCATCTTCGACCATCCCTCTGTTTTCACCCCAACTCGATCCAGCCAAAGTGTGATGGATTCGCGATCGTTCTCGCACATCGGCTCTTGCCGAATCACTCGAGCAACCACCCACGGCAACGCAAACGCGATCACCGCAATGCCCACTCCAATTCCGATGGCGATCGCATTGCCCGTCGCAATCGGCTGGCTCCATTCCGCCAAATCACCGAGCAACAAAAACATCATCGTCGGGATGATCAACCAAACCGGACCGGCTCGCAGCCCGGACCATAGCGAGACGAAGTAGTTCCGAAGCGATGCATCAGTCAGCCCCAAGCGGGCTCCAAAGACATGCTCCGCCGACCAAGTCGCCAGCAAGATCGTGATTCCGGGCAGCAGCAAAATGATCGACTGCAGCATCATGCTGGATTCCAAAACCGGTTGTTCGCGAGACCAAGCTGCCAGCGAAAACACACCGAGACAAATCAGCACGACTGGCAATCCGAGCCACCGAAAGATGTCCAGCTGAACCTCGAGCATCCGAGTCGCATCTCTCAGTCGCATGTGCCCTCGTTTCACCTGCAAAACCATCATCCGAGCAGCCGTGTGACACAGAATTGTCCATCCGGCAACCAAACAGACGCTGGCGATCACGGATCGAAACGAAGGCTCCGACCACCCCGGTGCCGAACCGCAGCAAAGCGACACCAAAACCAACAGAAAGACGTAGAAAGACAAAATGATTTCCTAGACGATGAGCACATGCGGCGGCTTGTTTCGCCACCAGACATCAGCAAACCCAATCTTTTTCGCGGCGTCAAAGGATTCTCGAAAAAATGACCACTTCGACGGCTCCAGCCTGTCAACTCGGGCCAGTTTTGACGGTTCTAACGAATTGACGGCTTCCGGTTCCGGCATGGCGTCAATTGTGATTCGAGCGACGGGCGCAGCGTTTGCGATCTTTTGCGTATGACACACGAATCAAAGCCAACATCCGCGGGAAACTTCTTGCGGCATCCACGCAGAACGAGACTTCATGCCATCACCTTCGGACATCAATGGAAAACTGGCGATCCTCGCAGACGCGGCGAAGTACGACGCCTCGTGCGCCAGCAGCGGGTCGAAACGCGAGTCAAAGGGCGGGTTGGGCAGCACTGAGGGCATGGGAATTTGCCACTCCTACACACCCGACGGACGCTGCGTATCGCTGCTCAAAATTTTGCTGACAAATTTCTGCATTTACGATTGCCAGTACTGCGTGAACCGGATCAGCAGCGACACGCCGAGAGCACGCTTCACGCCCGAGCAAGTCGTCAAGCTGACGATGGATTTCTACCGTCGCAACTACATCGAAGGGTTGTTCCTCAGCAGCGGCATCATTCAAGATTCCGACTACACGATGGGCCAGATGATCGAGGTCGCGAAAACGCTTCGCGAACGTGAGAACTTTCGCGGCTACATTCACTTGAAAACGATTCCGAACGCGGCGGATGACTTGATCGAAACAGCGGGGCAATACGCCGACCGACTGAGCATCAACATCGAACTGCCAACCATCGGCGATCTGAAAACGCTTGCTCCGGAAAAGAAGCGACCCGCGATCGAACGCTCGATGGATCGCATCAAAGTCAAACGCGACGAAATCACGACGGATCGAAAACGAGGCTTACGCGTCCCACAATTTGTGCCGGCCGGGCAAAGCACTCAAATGATCGTCGGCGCGACGGACTCGACCGACCAAGACATCTTGGACACATCGTCGGTTCTCTACGGCACCCATCGACTGCGGCGCGTCTATTACTCCGCCTACAGCCCGATTCCTCATGCGGACGCGAGACTGCCAGGGAAGTCACCACCCCTGGTTCGCGAGCATCGGCTGTATCAGGCCGATTGGTTGCTGCGATTCTACGGATTCGACGCTTCCGAACTGACCACTCCTGAATCGAAGAACCTCGACTTGGACATCGATCCAAAATTGGCTTGGGCTCTTCGCAACCGCGAACGGTTCCCGATTGACGTCAATCGAGCCCCGCGCGAAATGCTGCTTCGCGTGCCAGGCATCGGCGAACGCGGCGTCCAGCGAATCCTCAACACGCGTCGGCATCATGCGATCCGCGACGAAGACCTGATTCGAATCGGCGTGGTCTACAAAAAGGCACGACCGTTCTTGATCACATCCGACCGTCACCCCGAACCACTCAGCCTGGACAGCGTCGGACTTCGCAAACGCTTGCAATTAAAGACCGTCCAACTGGGCCTATTCGACGCGATTGAGTCAGCCTCATCCGGCCAGGTTTAGACGCAATCATCTTCGCCCAGATTGCCTAGCGAACACAGACTCACAATCATTCGCGAATTGACCGCTGTTCGGATGAATCCTTCCGGTCCGGGGGTTGCTCATATATCGCACACCCACGCTACGGAATTGCGCATCGCACGAGCGTACACCGCTACGTTTCAAGGCAGCCTCTCGGTTCACCAGCAATTCTCCAAGGTGAATCCAAACCGCTTTAAACCTCGGCAAAGTACCCGGCGTCCCCGGCGCTGTCGCATCCCATCCAAATAGACTTCACCCCCCACCCATTGGCATTTCCTTTGCCTTCAGCGTTCCTTCGTGTGGGTGACGGACGCTGCCCAGCTGGGTCTAAAGCTCATGCAACGATGAGATCTTTTGGGAAGGATTCTTCCCATCTTCACCTTAAGTTTCGAAGGCTTGTGTCCACTCAAGTTTTCGGAACTCTCACCTAAGGATTTGTCGATGCATCAGAAGAACTTGAAGCGATATGGATTCACTTTGGTCGAGCTCTTGGTTGTCATAGCAATCATCGGCGTCTTAGTAGGTCTGCTGTTGCCGGCGGTCCAATCAGCACGGGAAGCTGCCCGTCGGATGAGTTGTTCCAACAACATGAAACAACTCGGTCTTGCGATGCACAACTATCACGACACCATGTCATCGTTTCCCTTGGGTTCCTATAACCTTCGCGAAGCTTGGCCCGCCAGCGGATCGAACTGGCGTGCATTGATTTTGCCATTCATCGAACAGGGCAACATCTACGATCAGCTCGAGTTCAGCTATTCGTCCCACTTCATGGCGGGCGGAGCAGCCGGCGCCGACGCACTCTTGGGAAATGAAGTTCTCAAGTTCCTCGCCGTGCCAACTTACGCTTGCCCATCCTCTGCGATCGAGCTCTTTGAAAACGCTCCGGTTTCGAACAACTCCGAAGGAGCCATGAATGTCCACTATGTCGGTATCCAAGGTGCCGCCCGCCCAGTACCCGGCGGCGATCCCAACAAAGGAACCGCTGACCTTGGTCACGGATGGTCTTCCAACAACGGCATGTTGTTCGCCAACGGAAAGATCAAGATGCGTGACGTCGTCGATGGAACCACCAACGCCATCATGATCGCGGAACAATCCGGCTGGGTCGATGGAGTCAACCGAACCTCCAACTACTACGGCGGTTGGATGGGTTCGCGGCACCCACGTCCCGTCGACGGTCCTAGCAGTTGGGATTTGTGGCAAACCGGAACGACCTGCGTTCGCTTCGCACCCAACTCACAGATTGTGCAAACCGGTGCCACCGACCGCATGTACCGCAACAACACCGTAATCAACTCCATGCACACCGGTGGGATCAACGTGGTCATGGGCGATGCGAGCGTTCAGTTCATCACCGATTCCATCGACTTCTTGTTACTGAAACAACTTTGCTGCCGCTACGACGGCGAAGTCACCACGTTCCCACAATAGTTTTCAAGTAGGTGGGCAGGAATGAATGGGTTTGATTCCCGTGAGCAGTTTAGGCGTTAGCTACGGTTATGCGTGCAAACCGTCGCTAACGCGATACGGCTCATATAGCCCAAGACACCTGCGTATCTGCTCGACCCATTCAGCGAATCGAGCTTCCGTCCTGGTTGCGTCACAGAAGACCTGACCAACACAAGACGGAACTCGCAAGATATCACCCTCCCTCAGGGAGGGTCGAGCGAAGCGAGGGGAGGGCTACGCGCTGGAAATCAGTTTTGTCTTCCCCACCCAACACGCGAGCAAACGAATCGCCGCAAACCAAATTCATCCAGCAACTTTCGCGACCAAACCACTTTCTTCTCAATCAAAGCAATTCTTCCTATGTCACGACGAAAACCAATGTCCATTCAATCGGCTTCGCTCCTTTCCGCAATTGCACTCTTCACAACACTTTCGCTCGGGTGCAGCGAATCACCTTCCGTGGGCACAGTCGCGGGAACCGTCAGTCTGAACGGCAAACCTTACGACGACGCGGCTGTGATGTTCCTGGATTCAACGACGGGCCAGGCCGCAGGAACGGACATCCAAGCGGGAGGCGAGTTTTCGCTGAAAGATCCGATTCCAACGGGCACCTACAGTGTTTACCTCGCGCCGAAAACAGTACCAATGACTGAGGGTTCACCGGAAGCCGTCAAGATTGACGAAGCGGTGCCAGAAAAGTATTGGAATGAAGCGACCACCGATGTCCAAGCGGTTGTCAATGAAGGCGAAAACAGCGTCACGATCGAACTGATGAAATCGTAAGATCCGACGTCCTTTCGCGGACACGCAACAAAGCCTCAAGCCTGGGACTGTTGAGAGCCAAGTGCTCTCGACGTCCTGTTGTTTGGTTCTGCCCACCACGTTGTCACCGGCGCTTCAAAATGCGTTATCTTGGGTGACATGAAACAATCCAAACCTCTGATCAGATCTCTCCTCGGTGCGATTGGCATCCTTTCGGCTTCGCTGCTTTGTTTCAGTTACGCGAATGCGGACGAATCTCGCAAAGCCGACAAGCAGACCGCAGCACATGCCCCATCTGCGCTCGAAAACCGGATCGAAGTTCATCCAAGTCTGATGTCAGGCGCAGCCCCGCATGGCGAAGCCGCTTTTGCCGAACTGGCGAGCCTTGGTGTGAAGGTTGTCGTCAGCGTCGACGGCCAACGTCCTGATATCGAGTTGGCTCGCAAGCACGGCCTGCGATACATCCACATTCCGATCGGTTACGACGGCGTTCACGAGCAAGCGTGCAAAGCCGCCGTCGCACTGACGGACCAGATTCAAGAACCCATGTACGTGCACTGTCACCATGGGAAACACCGTGGTCCGGCGATGGCGGCCGTCATTGCTCAGACGGCGGGTTGGCTGGATCGCAAACAAGCCATCGAATTGCTGAAGAATGCAGGCACAGGATCGCAGTACGCGGGGCTGTGGCGAGACGTGGACGGGTTTCGTCCTCAGCCTGATTCGGTCGAGATCCCTGAACTGGTAGAAGTCGCCCAGATCAGCACACTGGCGTCCCACATGGTGGATACCTCCTTGCACTACGAAGTGCTTTTGAAGTCGATGCGTTCCAATGACTGGAAAGTCGGCGAAGTCCGCTTGCTTCAAGAAGCACTGCGAGAGTCCCATCGCGTTTGCAACGAAGAGATGCGTCCCTGGATGAAAGATTCCGTCGAATTGGTGCACTCGATGGAATCGCAAGTCGAACGCGAAGACTACCAAGAACTTAGCGAATCCATGGCTCGGTTGAAGAAAGCGTGCAATCAATGTCACGAACGCTATCGCAACTGATCACGCTCTGAAGCTAAGTGCACTGAAGCACGGTCGCGTGAGTTGCCTCAATCATCGCGTCGCAGATTTGGTGAAGCGAATCGTCATCAACACACAGTGGCGGCGTTGTGTACAAACAATCGCCGAATGGACGAAGCCAAACGCCTCGACGCACCAATTCGTCTTGCACCAATTGCATGTTGGGCGGATCACGGAACTGTACGACCCCGACCGCGCCAAAACACCGAACTTCCGCGACGCAATCGACGTCCGTCAGCACCGATAGCCGCTTGCGAAGGATAGATTCGATGTTGGCAACGTTATAGGGCGTGCTCTCAAACAGATCCAACGAAGCATTCGCGGCGGAGCACGCTAGAGGGTTGGCCATGAACGTTGGCCCGTGCATCAATGCGGCTCCCGGATCGTCGTCGTAAAACGAATCAAACACGTGCGATCGAGCGATTGTCACCGCCATCGACATGGTCCCCGCCGTCAAAGCTTTGCCGAGACACAGAATGTCCGGCACAACCGGCGATTCGAAATCGGAAGTGTGATCGACTGCGAACATCTTGCCGGTTCGATGGAATCCCGTCGCAATTTCGTCGGCGATCAGCAACACGTTGTGACGCCGGCAAGCCTCGCGAATTCGAACCAGCGTTTCCACGTCATGAAAACGCATTCCACCGGCACCCTGCACCAGCGGTTCGACGAAAACCCCCGCGATGGAATCAGAATGCCGAGACAACACGCGGTCCAGTTCCAATGTCGTGCTTTCATCTCGCGGCAGAGCAACATGAAACTGCTCCGTGATCGCATCGCTGTAACGAGCGTGCATGCTGCGTTTGGGATCGCACAATGACATCGCACCCGTGGTGTCACCGTGATAGGCATTGTGGAACGCAAGAAACCGAGTCCGACCGGGACGATTGCGGCGACGCCAATGACCAATCGCCATCTTCATCGCGACTTCCACCGCGACGGACCCGCTGTCGGAAAAGAACACATGGTTCAGATCACCGGGTGCCAACTCAGCCAATCGAGTCGCCAATCGCTCGGCGGGTTCATGCGTGATTCCGCCGAACATGACGTGCGGCATCCGCTGCAACTGCTCGTTCACCATTTGGCGAACATGCGGATGGTTGTAACCGTGGCAAGCCGACCACCAGGACGCCATCCCATCGATCCACCGCTCACCATCCGACCCAATCAGGTGGCAGCCTTCCGTCGCGACAACTTTCATCGGCGGAGGAGCCGTCTTCATCTGGCAGTAGGGCCGCCACACGCTGGTCATCATTGATTCTCGATACAATTCGTGGCGTGGTGCGATCCACGATCTACCTTCGCGATCTCAAGAAGCTCGCAGCTTGGTGGCTTCTTCCTCGAGCGATTTGATTTCGTCCTCGAGCTCTTTCAACTCGTCCAAGTCATCAGCCTGCTCCTTCGAACCCGCCAACCGCGGCCGGAGTGTTGCCAGCTTCTTGTTGATCACGTCCAAACGCTTCTTCGCCTTCTTGTCCATGGTGTCTCCTGCGGGGGCATTCAAAATTCAAGCAATGCCACGATGAAGTGAACGACCAACACATACAAGGTCGTCCAAAGTACCGTCGCGGTGATGCAATGACTGACATCACCGGCTGAATGCTTGGGGGTAATCCCTTGATGGTAACCAATCGCGGCGGTGCCGAAACCACAAAGTAGGTTCTTCGCCAGCACCCAATCCCAACCTTTCCACCAGATGAACGCGGATCCTCCGGTCGTATCGGGCGTGATGGCTCGAAAGAAGTGTTGTTGCCAGAAATGCACGCCGATTTCAGGGTGAGAGAAGTTGAACGTCACTCGGCTGATCCAGTGCGACGCGGTGAAAGCGATCCATTCCAGGATCGGAGTGGCAATCAAAAATGCGGCCAAAATTGGAATCAACAAGTACGCCGGAGCTCGAATTCCGAGCGTTCGCAGCGCATCAACCTGGCCGCCGTATTGCTTCACTCCAACGTCCGCCGCCACCGCAGCACCACAACGGGCCGCAATCAAGACGGTTGCCAGCACCGGAACCAAGATCCGATAGAGAGCAAAACCGATCGACGAAAGCAACTCATCGATCAACAACGGTTGCGTGTACAAACGAAACGGCAAAAAACGCAGCGTGAAGTACGTTGTCGTGAACCCAGCGATCAAACCGGCAATGATCAGATACACCCAAGCCGAAGGCCCTCCGACCAAACGCAGGTAATGAGCCAGAAACCGGCCCGCCCACTTTAAACTGGGAACGACCGGCCGAGCATCCCAGGGCAGACTCGCTGCGGCGACCAAGCTTCGTCCGGTCGAGTCAAGAAACCGCTCCGCACCTCGCCGCACAATCGCGAGCGGACCGGAATTCTGTTCCGAACCCGCATCATTGAGTTGCGATGGCGATAGAGCAACCGCTTCCATCTGCTCGGCCACGTTCGGCCAATTCGATGGATCGATTCGGCGGATCGTTTGCGACGCCGAATCAAACAGCAAAACTTCGTCGGCGATCGGTAGCAGCGTTTCATAGTCGTGCGTGACCACGATGCTGGTACGACCAAACCGAGTCTGGGTTTCGCGAATCAGTCCGGCGACGCGTTTTCCAGTGGCAGCGTCCAAACCCGACGTCGGTTCGTCATACAGGATGATCTCGGGAGCCGATGCCAAAGTTCGAGCGATCGCCAACCGTTGTTTCTGACCACCGCTGAGTGCCGCCACAGGTGTCGAAGCGGGAACGCCCAAAAACTCCAACCAGTCCGACGCATTGTGCTGAGGAGCCTCGCCAAGGTTCACTCGATGGTCGATCGCGAATTGCACGTTAGCGGTGGGCGACAGTTCATCGAACAACGCGAATTGCTGAAAGACGATCCCGGTTCGCGGCATCGATTCGGAATCCACCGACTCGCCCCGCCACTGAATGTCGCCACTCCACTGAATCGCATCGCCGTGACGAGGCAGGATGCCCGCCAGAACTCGCAGCAGCACGCTTTTGCCAGCGCCACTGCCACCGACCAACACGGTGATCTTGCCATCCGGAAACGCCAGATGCGCGTCTTGCAGCAAAGTTCGCTTGCCCGCCGACACACACAAATGATCCAGGGTCAAAGCGTCAGACAAAACAAACCACCAAGAGGAAGACTTCGATGCGAGTGAGAACTGGTCACGGCCGGGACTTTTGTCAGCCCGCGATGGAAAAACGAGCGATCGCCAAAACCGCGAGCGTTCCAAGTTTAACGCGTCCAACAGTTGCCAACACCGGACGATGGACGCCGAACTTGGCGAAGTCGCCTCCCACCGGGTAAGCTTCCTTTTTCCTTCGCTTTCATCTCACCCGCATTCAATCGCCGTGGCCAAACGTCCCACTCAACCTCGATCCCCCCAAAAGTCCGAACCCTGGTACTCCGATGGCCTGCGTTTTGAATGCACGCAGTGCGGCGAGTGCTGCAGTGGCGACCCCGGCTATGTCTTCGTCGACGAGAGCGAAATCGCGGATCTGGCCAAGGAGATGAAGCTCGACCGAGACGCGTTCGAGGACAAGTTTCTGCGCCGGGTTGGCAAACAATTCAGCTTGTTGGAATACCCCGACGGCGACTGCTTTTTTCTGGACCCGAAGACGCGACGCTGTATGGTTTACAACGCTCGCCCGATTCAGTGCCGAACGTGGCCGTTCTGGGACAGCACACTCGCCGGGCCCACCGATTGGCAGGAAACCTGCGAAGTCTGCCCGGGGGCGGGGAAAGGCAAACTGTACAGCTTTGACGAAATCGAGATTCGGCGGAAAGAAAAGTCGGTTTGATTGAAGTGTAACGGTTATGACGGTCGATACGTTTTACATGGACCGTTCTACGCTCGCTTCGGCGGCTTGACCGGCCCTGCTTTGAAACCTAAGCTGTCTCTGTAAGTCCATCAATCACAATGGTTTGCGGAGCCATCCGGGGTGACAAAAAAAGAAATCGTGCGCGTCATTTCCGAAGAACTCGGGTTGACTCAGCAGGAAACCAAAGAGGTCGTGCAGCGGACGTTTGACTCGATCGTCGAAACCTTGGTGCGGGAAGGCCGCATTGAACTGAGGAACTTCGGCGTGTTTGAAGTCAAACCGCGAGCTGCTCGAAAAGCACGCAATCCAAAGACGGGACAACAAGTCGACGTGCCCGAAAAGTACGTCGTCACGTTCAAACCCGGCAAGGTGATGGAACAACGCGTCCGGCAGCTGTCCAGCGACAACCTGCCTGACACTTGGGTCATGCCACTGGATCACGTGCCTCCGCCGGATTCTGCCGAGCGACCGAGCGAAACAGACGACCCGAACCGTCCGCCAAACAGCCCCCCCAACAGCCCTTCGGGCAGTTGGCAATAGAACGACCGACAAGTTCACGGAGGAACTGACGATGAAAAGCTCGCAAACGACCGCGAAAACGAATTCTGCAGCCCGTCTCGGCCAACGATCCGTCATGAGCCGTTTGGTTCTCGGATGCGTCCTTTTGGCTGGCCTGGCCACCTCCGTCGGCTGCTTTGTGCCGATCTACTCCAGCCGCCCTGAACGCCGCGTCCAGCAATTGCTGTACACCTCGGAAGACTTGCGTTCATTGGTCGACGAATGGGAGCGTTTCTGGTTCCTCGATTCGCCTTCGCACATGACCCCCATCCGTACTCACGGTGGCGTGCTCTAGGGCACTCTGACAGCAATGGCAGCGGAATCCGACCTGGGTTTCGCCGTCAATCATTGCACTCATGAACAATCACGGCCTTGGCGACCAAATGAGTCGCCTAAGTCGCAACAGATACGTTTGGCTGCATTCGCCGGATGAAGTGGCGGCCCGGCCAGTCCAACAGATGCCTCTCCCAGCCCGCTCGTTTGAGATGACGATCGGTGATCCGGGAATTGCTAACGTGAGCGACGATGGCGTACGCCTTCCGTAGCCGAGCGATTTCGTCGAGCATCTGAAATGCTCCGATCGCGGTCGCGTACCGAGTCGCATCGCCACTGCGAACGTAGTCGAGCGTCATGAACGCATTCATCCCACGCGGCACGTGGAAATCCAAGCAGCACACATCGCCCTGCAGTGCCGCGAACTTGGCTTGCCACCAAACCTGAGCCACTGAGACCGGGCTTCGCATCCAATGCTGCTCGATCCGTTCGAGCTCACCATCGCGCATCACAATCCGACCACAACGAATCCGAGCAATCGAATCCTCGTTGGTGTCGAGCTGCGAAAAGGTTCGGCGAGTCCACATGGCGAGCGATGCTGGATGACAAGCGTCTCGGAAGGAAGTCCTGGACACACGCGTGTCCAACAAGCGACAATCCAAAAGTGGGATAGGCTTCCAGCCTGTCGGTCGCGCTGGATCGGCCTCATGCAATTGACAGGCTGGAAGCCTATCCCACTTGGTTGGACGGAGGTCCAACCAAACCTAGCATGCGGATCGAGTCTCACCGCCTGAATGCCTTCTCTGCCACGACGCTGAGCCCACGATGCCAAACGAATCAGCCGCACATCCCGAACAAGCCAACCCGGCGGATCCCAAAACGGACGAAGCCAACTCGCCCGGCAGTCACAAAACCCGAAAGCCCAAGGCCTCAATCCGCCGCCGCGTCCTGCGAACGTCGGCCTTGCTGGGCGTCCTTTATGTTGTCATGTGCGTTGGCATGGTCGTCATGGAAACACGTTTGCTTTTCCCTGGCGCCTACTCTGACACCAGCATCCTGATGGACCCAAATCGGTTTTCCCTAGACCACCCCACCCCCGGCGTCGTGGAGACAATGACCTACCCGGCCGTCGATGGATCGGACCTCGAAAGCCGACTGCTTATCCGCGAAGGCGCCGACGATGTGATCCTGTTCTTGCACGGCAATGGGATCCACGCCGACGAGATGGACGGATGGACTCGCCGTTTGTCCGACGGCTGGAACGCGACCGTTCTGACCGCCGAATACCGAGGCTTCCAAAGCGACGGGTTCACACCTACCGAAACCAGCACGATCGAAGATGCGGTCAGCGCCATCGATGCGCTCTCTGAGGTCACTGGAACGCCGGTCTCACGAATCATGATCTACGGTCGTTCTCTGGGCGGCGGAGTTGCCTGTGGACTGGTCGCCGCACTGCACGAACGAGGCGACTCAACCGAGGCATTGCTCCTGGACCGAACCTTCGACAGTGCCGCCAGTGTCGGTGCGGATCGCTTCTTCTTCCTGCCGGTTCGCTGGCTGATGAAGAACCAATACGACAGCGTACAAGCTCTCGAGAACTATCGTGGCGTGTTGGTCCAAATCCACGGCACGCCCGACCGCATCGTGCCTCAAAAGAACGGACGCGCCCTGCATGATTCGCTGGCGTTGGAACACAAGGAATGGATCGAGGAACCGAGCATGTTCCACAACGACCGCTTGCCAACCAAAACACTGAACGATGCCGGACGAAAACTCAAAGCCCTCCGCACGTTGGCGTTCCTACAAACCGACGTCGCGGCAATCGAGTCGTCAGCCGCCGCTGAATAGACGAACCGCGGCCGAAGCTTCCTTACGGCTCATCTCATCGGCCGCTCGGGTTCCGGGCTGCACACAACAAGTCCGCAGAACCTCAGGCGGAATGCTGCCCAAACCTCGATGGCGGAATCGTTCGTAGTCGGACACGCCCGCTTCAGCCAGTTTGGCTTCCATCCGTCGAGCATGGTCCGGGTTGGATGCCACCAACGTGCGAACCTGCACCTCCGATTCATCCGGTGTCGTTCCGCGAATTCTAAACAGGAACATCGGCGGCCGAACCACGCACACTCGATGCTGATCGAACAGCTTCGGAGCGTATCGAAGCAAGAACCCCAATACCAAAACGCCGCAGTGAATGCCGTCGGCGTCGGGATCCATCAGCACGACCAATTTCGCGTACCGACACTGCTCGGCCGTTCGCAACGCGGCGATCCAGTCTTCGCCCGCGGCGACCCGGCGATCCAACAATGTGGCAGCGAACCGTGTCAGAACCTCGTTGCGAAGAGCGACCGAAGTCGTGGACTTGGCAACGTTCATTGGCTTGCCCTGCAAAGCCAGAACTGACTGCCGCGTCGGGTCTCGAACCTGGTTCACCGACTTCGCCGCACTGTCGCCTTCGACAATGATCAACTCCGTTTGATCCGGTGCGACACCCGTCCGCGCGGGATCGTCGATCGGGTAGTGCACCGGAGCTTTGCCGTAGGGGGCAAAATGCCGTCCGCTCACGACACCGTGACGGTCAATGCTCGGATGTCCGCGATCAACTCACGCATCGATTGATATCGATCTGCCGGCCGTTTCGCGATCGCCTTCATCACCACCGCGTCGACTTCCTTTGGAATTTCATACTGCGGTGACTTCTCGCTCGGTGGCGGGACATCCGCGTGCTTGATGTTGTCAAACGTTTCATCAATCGTTCGACCTCGGAAGGGCTCTCGAATTGCCAGCGACTCATAAAGCACCACGCCAGCACTGAAGATATCGGTTCGCTCGTCGATGCCCCGGTTCCCGTTGACTTGTTCCGGCGACATGTACAGCGGCGTGCCCGGACGCTGGCCGCCACCGGTTAACGTCTGCAATTGAGTCTGTGTTTTCGTCTCGTGATCCGGCTGCATCTGCTGGCGATGCAGTGTCTGGGCATCATCGGCGTGCCCCCAAACTTTCGCGACGCCCCAATCCAGCAAAATGACTTCGCCGAAGTTCCCCACCCAAATGTTCTCTGGTTTGACGTCTCGGTGAATCACCCCGCGAGCGTGCGCGTAGGCGAGAGCCTGGCAAGAATCCGCGACGATTTCCAAACGGCGTTGCAACGGGAACGCGGCAATCGCGTGTTCGTCCTTGCGGGCGATTCGCTTCAACGATTCAAACAGGTTCTCTCCCGAGATCCGTTTCATCGTGAAGTAAACGCCTTCCAAATCATCGTCGCCAATCTCGTAAACCGGAACCGTGTTGGGGTGCTGCAACTGGGCTGTCACGCGAGCCTCACGCAGCAAACGCCGACGCTCGTAACGGTCTGTCCGAATCTCTGGCAGCAACTTTTTGATCGCCACCGTTCGGCCGATCACCGAATCGACTCCAGCCTGCAAAACCGCGGTGGCACCCCGCGCCATTTCACGAAGTCCCGTGTATCGCTTCAGCCCCAAAGGCGGAGGAGACGGGATGTCGTTGTCTGTACCAGCCAGAATGATGGTCGATTCGTTGTTCATTCTTGAATTGTATCGTGCCCATGCCAGCGCCGACCACCAGACATCGAGTCGTCAAGATGCAAATCGTTCGCCGTGATTGCGAATATTTGCCGAAGTTCATTGGCACCGGTAATCAATACGCTACAGGGCCGAACAGGCATCGGCTGAACCAATCGAGTGGCTCAAGATTCAACGTGCAACAATGCGAACCTGGGCAATTCAGATCGAGTATCCTCAATCAACAATTGTCGATGTCATTTGACGATGCTCACGCCGTTCCTTTCTCCGCTCATCCTCGCTTTTGAACCAAGCCCATGACCCAGTCCATCCCTCCGGAAGGTCCCGATCAACCGAGCGGAACAATGCCTTCCCCTGACGACGATGCGACATTGGTCACGGTCGCGGAACGTCCGACCGAGCCCGCTGCGACGGTTCTGGTCAGCATCCTCTCCGACGCTGGGATCCGAGCCGTTGCAGTCGGTGGATTCACCGCCGGCTTTGCTGCGGAAGCGCCCGGATGGGTGCAAGTCAAAACGTTCGAGCGTGACGCCGACAAAGCACGTGAGATCATCGCCCAGATCAAAGCTGAACCACTCGACTTCTAAGCTGCCAGGGATTTCTATTTTGCCATGGATCCTGAGCAACTACAGACACCCAGCACCCAGCACCCATCAGCCGCCCGGCGTCAGCCACGGCCACTCTCATCAAGCGTCTGCGTCACCCACGGTTCACCCCATTAGCCGCCTGGCGTTAGCCACGGTTCCCACAACCCGCAACACGAATGCCCCAGCTCCTTCCACCAAGATGCTTCCGAACACCAACCCAACGGCCTCAATGCTCCAACGACAATTGATCCACTGCCTTGTCTTCACCTGCCTGATCCATTGCCTCTTCAGCTTTGACCAATCCGCACGAGCACAAACATCAAAGGTTCGTTTGACGATCCAATCCACAGTGGATCATGTCCAGCCGATGACCGGGGTCGTCCTTTGGCACGATCACGAATCCGTCGCCACCGAGGCGATCTCGATGGAGTTCCGGTACTGCGGTTACGACGAAGTCGCCGTCGGTCCCGGGCAATGGGACTTTTCCAAGGTCGAGCAGATCCTCAACGAAACCGCCTCACGTTCTCACCAGGCAATCTTGCGTTTCCGGTTCGTCTACCCGGGTAAAACCACCACCGTCCCTGCCTTCATTCGCGATGCAGCGGACTACAACGAAACGGTCGCCAAGAGCGAAGGCAAGCGAACTCATTTTTGCGATTGGTCCAATTCGGACCTGCAGCAATTCACGCTGGACTTTTACACCGAATTCGCCAAACGATACGATTCCGATCCGCGGATCGCCTTCCTGCAAACGGGTTTTGGACTCTGGTCGGAATACCACATCTACGACGGCCCGATGGAACTCGGCAAAACGTTCCCGTCGGCGAAGTATCAAGCCAGGTTCCTTCGACACCTCGATCAGCAGTTTGATTCACTGCCTTGGATGATCAGCATCGATGCGGCGGACGACGAGTTCACTCCCATCGCCGGTGACGCTTCCCTGCTGGCTCTCGACTTCGGATTGTTCGACGATTCTTTCCTCTCCAAATCGCACTCCAAATGGAACGCGAAAAATTGGGCCGCGATGGGAGATGACCGTTGGCAACGAACCGCCGGCGGAGGCGAATTCAGTTACTACAACCGCCGCGATCAGAAGCTGGCATTGTCGAAGTCGGGACCCAACGGGGTCTCGGTCGAAGAATCCAGTCGTGACTTTCACATCTCGTTCATGATCGGCAATGACCAACCCAAATATCAGCCGACGCCCCGCATTCGGGAGGTCGGAATGGCGATGGGCTACCGATTCCGAGTGACCCGAGCGACGACCGCAAAAACCGATCTCGGATCGACGATCGAGCTGGAAGTCACCAACGAAGGCGTCGCCCCCCTCTATCGCGATGCCTTTTTTGCCGTCCGAGGCACCCGGTCTCAACAATCCCTGCGAGGACTTTTGCCCGGCGAAACAAGGTCATTCCGGATCGAAAACGTCGCTGGCGCGGTCACTGAGAACGACATCAAAATTGAAAGCAATGCAATCTTGCCCAATCAGGCCATCCAATTTTTCGCGGATCTGAAATAGACTGTGCGGCGAGCAGACTGCGGCGGACGCGAATCACTCGCACCGAACCGCCTGCTCGTTCACCGATCGACCTTTCTTTGAAATCCTTTCATGCCGCTGACCAGCGTTTCGACCACCGTTGATGAAACCAACGAAGGACGTGTGGACATCATCGTCCGAGAACTCTCCGAAACCTCCCGCAGCCAAGCTCGTGGGATGATTGATCAAGGCTGCGTCATGATCAATGGTTCGCCTTGCAAAAGCGTCGGCACGACGGTCAAACCCGGTGACCTGGTCGCGATTCGTTTCGACAAACATCAACGCTATCGTGAAAAAAAGCGTCAGTGGGATGACCGCACGTTCGAAATCGTGTTTGAAGACGACCACATCATCGTCGTCAATAAATCCGCCGGAACCTTGACCGTTCCGACCGACCGCGGTGCACCCAATAGCTTGGTCGATCGAGTCTCGATTTACTTGAGCTACTCGAAAGCGAACAAAGAGGCGTTTGTCGTTCATCGGCTCGATCGGGAAACGTCCGGCTTGCTGGTGTTTGGCAAACATGAACCCATCGCGGATCTGCTGACCGAACAATTCAAAGACCGGCGTCCGACACGTTTGTTCCATGCGATTGTGGCGGGAAACGTTGTCGAGGATGAAGGCACCTTCGAATCGCACATGGCCACCGGCAGCAACCTGGACCGCTACGAAACCCGTCCGGGCAAAGACACCGATCAAGCCATCACACACTACAAAGTCGTCCGCCGATTGGCGGAACGCGAATCCAGCCACGGCGAGGACACAACGCTGATCGAAGCCCAACTGGAAACCAGCAAACGCAACCAGGTCCGGGTGCAATTCGCCAACGCCGGACATCCGGTTCTCGGTGACCCACGCTACAAAACCAAAGAAGCCACGCACGCACGCTGGCATCGCAAACGCATGGCTTTGCACGCCAGTACCCTCGGGTTCTTCCATCCGGTTTCTGGCGAACCCATCAACTTCGACACCCCCTTACCCAGTGCGATGGAAAAGTTCGTCGCCGGAGCTCGTGGACGCAGCGAACGATGATGAAACCTTGGCGAATCGCAGGGATCAATTTCTCTCACATGCACATGGGCGACTTGCTGCGGCAAGTCGCGGAACACACCGACGCGGAAGTGGTCGGCATTTGTGATTCCGATCGCCAGTCGATGCAGCCGACAATCGAAGCGTTGAACATCCCTTCCGAAAATGTCTTCACCGACTCAGTCGAATGCGTCCAAACCTCTCGGCCGGATTTGGTGGTGCTGTGCCCTCCAACGGGCGAGCACGCGGAATGGGTCGAACGGCTCGCACCCCATGGTGTTCACCTGCTGGTCGAAAAACCTTTCGCTGCGTCTCTGGTTGACGCCGACCGAATGATCCAGGCCATGCGGCCGACCGGAAAACAGTTGATCATCAACTGGCCCGCACGCTGGGACCGCGCTCACTATTCAACATGGTGTTTGATCAACGAAGGGACGATCGGTGACGTCATCGAAGTGCATCACTACGGTGGCAACCGCGGGCCTCTCTATCACGGGGCTGGCAAAGTCGAATTCGAACCCACAGCCGAAGAAAAACGAAATAGCTGGTGGTACAAACTGGACTCCGGCGGCGGATCGCTGCGGGATTACCTCGGCTACGGCGTCACAATGGGGACTTGGTTCAATGGGGGCAAGAAACCAATCGATGTGACCTGCGTGACCACCGGAACCAACGGCCTGGAAGTTGACGAGCACAGCATCACGATTGCTCGCTACGCCGAAGGAATGTCGAAGTTCGAAACGCGATGGGGAACCTTCACCGATCCGTGGGTTCATCAACCACAGCCTAAATGTGGCTACGTCGTCCGAGGCACTCGCGGGACAATCGCCAGCTACGACTACGCGGAAACACTTCGAGTCCAAACGGACGATCGCCCGGAAGGTTACGACCACCCGGTCAGCGACCTACCGGAGGGCGAGAGCAACGGAATTGAGTACACGCTTTCGCGGCTGAACCAAGAACTCCCAATCGAAGGTCCGCTTTCGCCCGCCATCGCACGAATCGGCCAGCAGATCATCGAGACCGCCATCCAAAGTGCCGCCGAACAGCGAACCCTTCCTCTCATTGATCGCTAAGCGGTGGGATGTTCTGGCCGTCATTGGGCAACTGAACGAAGCTGCATCGAGACCGTTTTTCCGCTCTCTAAAACTCGTGTCCCGATGGGCACGAAACCCATGCCCAAGTGGAATCGAAGTGAGGCTTCGTTTGGTGGTTCGAGATCCATTTCCGCGCACACATGCAGCGAGCCGAGCCGATCAGCCTCCTCAAAAAGATGCGAATAGAGTGAACGTCCGACGCCCAACCCACGGCATTCGCCCGAAACCACCACTCGATCGATGTACAGAAAATTCCGCAAGCGTTCTTCAAACCATGCGTAGTTTCCGTTGTCGTACCCACAGCCTTCCACCATCGCCAGCAAAAAACCAACGACGCTTCCTTCCAGCTCCACAATCAGCTCGATCTCACTGAGTTCGAAGAGCTCGGCAAAGCGAACCGAGTCCATCGAACTCGTCACACTCACCACGGCTTCATTCAGCTCAACCACCGCGGCACAGTCAGCCAATCGCATTGTTCGAATCGTTGGAGATTTCATCTCGGAGAGAATAGATTCGCCATGCGATCTCGAACAGCAGACACGACCGTCAACAGACAATCCGACTTGCCAATCAAGGACCAACAGCTGATGCTGAAAAGCCCCAAACAGAAATAGCACGGCATCCAAGCCCAGCAAACAAACTCACATGGCCAGCCACGACTCAGCCGCCATCGCCCCATCTGCAACCCCGCCCCAATTAGCCGACGGCCGTTAGGCCCGGTTACATCGTCAAAACAAACAAAAGCCCAATTGACGTCAAAGCAGGACTCGAGCCGCTCTCATCCCTAACCGCGGGGACGCGAGTCCATCTCACTGACGCGTTTTCCGGAGATCGATATCACTTGCAATCAGATGTCCGCCAGTTCTGGGCGATCGCAGTTTGCAGCCACAGATAGACACTGATGAACACGGATATCGTGAATGATTAGATGACGACCGCGCAACATCCTTGTTCATCAGTGTGAATCCGTGGCCGAACTGTCAAGCCACAAGCATCCGACTGCCCTCAATCGCTCCAACACGTTCATCGCGTGCAAGCCAAAGGAACTAAACCATTGTCAAGCCAAAAGATTTCACGCATCTAAAGGCACTCCATTGGCAACGGATGGCTGGAAACCGCGCACCTCCGTGCTCACCAATTAGCCGACGGCCGTTAGGCCCGGTTGCACCGTAAAAACCAACAAAAGCCCATTTGACGGCAAAGCAGGACTCGAGCCGATCTAGTCCCCCATCGCATGAGGAGCGAGAAGAAACGAGACCATCTCGCAGCCCGCGCTTTTCAAAGATCGACATGCCTGGCAATCAGGCGTCCGCCAGTCCTGAGCTATCGCAGTTAGTTTGCAGCCACAGATAGACACGGATGAACACAGATCTTGTAAACGATCAGACGCCCACCGCGC
The DNA here is from genome assembly GCF_002727185.1 of Rhodopirellula bahusiensis. Taxonomy (NCBI): domain Bacteria; kingdom Pseudomonadati; phylum Planctomycetota; class Planctomycetia; order Pirellulales; family Pirellulaceae; genus Rhodopirellula; species Rhodopirellula bahusiensis. Next base: position 35,543 of record NZ_NIZW01000013.1, on the reverse strand, counting down.
AACATCGGTGTGAATCCGTGGCCGAACTGGCAAGCCGCAAACATCCGACTCCCCTCAATCGCTTCAACACGTTCATCGCATGCAAGCCAAAAGAACCAAACCATCATCGAGCCAAGAGATTGCACGCGTCCAACGGCACACCAATGGCAACAGATCAATGGCAACCACGCACCTCCGTGAACACGAACAGCCTGACACGCACAGCGAACGCGTTCTACGACGCCCCCTGAACGCAGTGAACAACGCCTGAACCCTGAGCTTTTCCGCCACGAGAAACCCGCACCGGCAAACACCATCTCCCACGTCAACGCGATGATCTTTGCAGTCGGTCCGCAAAGTAAACCCCGGCAAACATGATGACAAACGGCGGCGAGTAAAAGAAAGCATGATACGGCTCGAGCGGCGCGCGAAACGGATGCCCAATGATGTAGACGTCGATCCCGATCACGATTGCACCGACGACCAAAGTTGCAGCCATGAACCAGAGTAGGACAACCGCCCCGGGTGTCGACCGAATTGTAGTCACGGTCATACCGTCGGGTGGCGTCTTGAAACGGAGCATCAGCCAGAGCGCGATGACACCGCACGGGGCTACAAAAAGTCGTAGCTTGCCCGTCTGCCAAAAGAGAAAAGCTGCAATGCACACAGAGGCGACAAAGAGTGGAAGCATGTACGCGTCCCACCGCCTTCGAGTGAGAACTACTTTCGTCTCAGATTCGGTCACGGTTGAGCTGCATCAGCCAACGGAAGGTACTTGCGACACCGCCCTAAACGAAGCGAACGATGCCTGGACTAAGAGAAATTGTACCAATGGTTGGCGGCTTGAACAAACGACAGCGGTGTGCCGAAGGACTTGCGTAGAAACCATGTTGGAGGGCACGGGGCACTACATTACGGTCTCGTTGGCAGAGAAAAGTCCAGTTGGAGCGGTCTTGCGGATCAGTTTGAGGTAATCCATGGATCGCATTTCGGGGCAAGCCATCACGGCATCGCAGAATTCTGCGGGTGGTGCGTATTCGTAGGCGTCGATGTAGTGAAGAATTAACGACGGCGCGACGAACAGTCGATTGTCAGACGGGATAAATAGATTGGAAACGCCCAGTTGCACCGTGACGTTGTTGAGTGTGAGTTGACTGGGTCCGTCGGTAAAACGATGGAAGTCGCAAGCGTGAGCGCCCATTGCCACACAGGGTTGCCATGGATTGACGAGCAACTGGTGAAGGCGGGCGAACAGATCGTTGGAAACGACACCCTTCGAGTAGTCGTGTCCACGAGCGAGCCAACCGACCGCGATCAGCTTGCCATCGTGGTCGGGCGTGAAATAGTCACAGGGCGTGAGGTCAGCGTAGTGCGCCATTTGTAAACGCTAGTGCCCTACAACGGGAGGTTCTTACGACACCGCCCTGAACGAAGCGAACGATGTCTGAGCTACGCTTGATTCTACCACCAGCGGGAGGCATGAACAAACGACAGCGGTGTGCCGAGGGCCTAACGTAAAAACCATGTTTTGCGACCGGTCGAGCTGTGTTCAGTGTTCTATTTGAACCAACGCCGCAAGAACCACAGGGGAGCGAGAAAACGGTCAGGCCAAGTGAAATCCACGTTGATGTAGTCAAAGCGGATAGTTACACGGTTCGTTTCGGGGTCGTAATGGCCAAACGTATCCACAATAAAGTTCGGGAAGCCGAGGTTGCGTATCCGATGACAGTCTGGATGCCAGAAACCTTCCGATTGCGTAACCGCGTGGCCGTCCACCGGAGTCAACGTGTACGCAGTCCAGAACATATCTGCAAACTGGGGGTCCGTTAATGTGGCGATTGGCTCGTCGCTGTCAGATAGTACGTGCCAACCGAATTCCCGTCCGTAGTTGGCATCTACGATTGCGAAGCGATCAGAGAATGTGAGCTGCGTTGGGTCCACGATACGCTAGGTCGCACAACGGAAGGTTTTTACGACACCGCCCTAAACGAAGCGAGCGATGTCTGAACTTCGAGAGATTGTACCAATGCGAGCGCCCGTTGCCAAACAAGCGAAGGTGTGCCGAAGGCCTAGCGTAAAAACCCTGTTGTACGCCGTCCACGCAACGAACTAGAGCCGAGCCAGCATCCGCGGAACAATCAAACGAAGGATCGGCCGATGCAGTTGAGCCCGATCGTCAAGTTCGGGTTGGGTTCTGCGGTCTTCGAGGCACCACGGAAGATTGTAGAGGTAGTTATCATCGGCGAGTTCGCGCAGCCGAAGTTGGAAACCGTCGCGAAACCAGTCGGGCAGTGAGTCGGCAAGAGCGATTGAAGCATCGACATCGTTGTAGTGTATGACGCTCTGGATGAGCGAGTGGCGAAGCTCCGATTCGGTCATCAACCCGCGTTGAAAGTTGCGGAACAGTCGAGCACTATCGTCGGCGAGCGTCAAAGATCGAACCTGAGGCGGACAACGGAAGGTTTTTACGACACCGCCCTGAACGAAGCGAAGGTGGCTTGAATCGGATTTGATTGTATAATGAGAGCGTGGCCTGCACCACATCGAAGGTGTGCCGAAGGCCTTTGCGTAAAAACCATGTCGTACGACCGACGAACCCGTCGTAACGGTCGAAAGTCGAGATTGATATGACCACAGAGATTCCGAGCGATTTAGTGCCATTTGTTCAGCGGATGGTGTCAGAGAAACGGTTTCTAAATGAATCTGACGTTCTGGCTGAGGGTTTGCGTTTGCTTCAAGCAAAGGAGACGTTGCGATCAGAAGTCAAGAAAGGGTTCGATCAACTAGATGCTGGTCAAGGCATACCCGCTGCTGACGTTTACCGTCGAGCGGAAGAGCGAATTCAGGAAATTGAAAACGGCAACGTTTAATGGCGAACGTCATTTACGCACCGGAGGCGGACGACGACATTTCCGGCATCGTCGATTACATTGCTCGCGACAAACCAATGGCCGCTCGGAATTAGATGCGGAAGATTCGTGACACATGTGAAACGATCGCGACGCAACCCGAAACGGGTGAAGCTAGGCCTGGATTTGGCGTTTCAGGATGTCGGTCATTGAGCGTAGGCAACTACGTGATATTCTTCCGCAAGATCGACGGCGGAATCGAGGTGTCCCGCGGCATTTATGGCAACCGGGACATGCGGAACATCTAGGTCGTACAACGGAAGGTTTTTACGACACCGCCCTGAACGAAGCGAACGATGTCTAAATTGCGAGTAATTGTACCAAGGCCATGGCCCGTTGCCAACGAGTCAAGGTGCGCCGAAGGCCTAGCGTAAAACCCATGTTATGTGCCACCACGCGCTGGAGGTAGATCGTCGGCGGTCACGAAACCGTCCCACCACGGTAAAGCCTCAGATTCGAGGTCAGCAATCGCGCGACCGATTGACCCGTCAACGTGATCCACGTATTTGCACCGGTACGATTCTTGGTCACGCAGCCAACGGGCATTGGGCACACAGGGCGTCCAGTCGTCGTCCGGAACCGCCATCACGCCGTAGCAGATGGTGATTGTGTTGGATCGCATTTTTTGGAAGAAGAAAACGTCGCGAATCGCTTCGCGATCACGAACGAAGTACGTCGTGGTGCGCAATTGCGTGAAGCCATGAGGCCCGACACCATCGAGGAGCCTGCGAATGACCGCACGCTTCACTTTGGGGAACGGGTCAGCATCAGGCATGATCGGTGGCACATAACGGAAGGTTTTTACGACACCGCCCTGAACGAAGCGAACGCTGCCTGAACTACGAAGGATTCTACCACCAGAGGGAAGCTTGAACAAACGACAGCGGTGTGCCGTAGGCGTAGCGTAAAAACCATGTTGTCCGCCGATGAACTGCCAGTTGAGCCTCAATCCTCGACAAGCGCCGCCAGGTCGGCCATAGTGAGTTTGCCAAACCCTTTGGTTAAGTCCGTCCCGCCCGACATTCGTTCAATTTCCGCGTCTGAGATAGTCTGGTCGAACTCTTCTTCGAGCGTCATTACGAGCTCAACGAGGTCGAGTTCGTCGGCGCCCAAGTCGGCCAAAGACGTGCTGGCCTCAAGTTTGGATTGGTCTACGCCCATCTGTTCCGCGGCGATGGCGAGAACACGAGTGACCGTTGGAGACGTTGGCGTCGCGTCTGTAGCGGCGGAAGATGACGTCGCCGGTGGATCAGAGATCGAGCAACCAACAATTGCGAGCAATATCAGTGTGAATACGGCGTGCGATTTCATTTTTGATCGAGCGGACAACGGAAGGTTTTTACGACACCGCCCTAAACGAAGCGAGCGATGCCTGAACTACGAGAAATTGTACCAACGCCAGCCCGTGTCGCCAAACGGGGAAGGCGTGCCGAAGGCCTCAGCGTAAAAACCATGTTGGGCGACACTTACGACACAGTGGTGATGATCCAATCGTTTGGGCCACGGAATGCGATCGAATCGAAGTCACCGTTGAATGTGCCACGCGATTGTAGTTCCTGCATGTAGGTGGCAGGTGCGCACAGTTGTTTGAAATCCTCACCAAACGCGATGCCCTGCAAGCGGAGGTGCGAGACCAAGTCAATCAGAGTTTGGTCTTCAAACGCATTGGAGTTGGATTGTGCAAATGGAATTCGCCAGCACGAACCAGTGCGAAGCAACCCAAGATCATCGAGCGCCTCTCGCTTGGATTCGATGTCGCCGCCAAGTTGCACGAAGTCTGAGTGGATCAGCGAAACGTAGGCTGGTGTCTGCACTGTGTCGCCCAACGGAAGGTTTTTACGACACCGCCCAAAACGAAGCGAACGATGCTTGAACTACTAGAGATTATACCAAGGCCAGCGATCGTTGCCAAACATCGAAGGTGTGCCGAAGGCCTAGCGTAAAAACCATGTTGGGCGTCACATGAATTATGAGAGAAGTCCCAATTCGGTAAGACGCTCCTTGTATCTGCCATGGTCATCCGGCTCGAAGCAGCAGAATGTCACCAAATTTGGTTGATCATTGGAACGCAGCCATTGGATTACGGTATCAATGGCAATTTCACAGGCCGAATTAGGAGGGAATCCAAAAGCACCAGTCGAGATGCAGGGAAACGCAATCGAGGCAGCGTTGTTCTCGGCAGCCAATGAAAGCGACGAGGCGTATGCGTTTGCAAGTGTTTCGCGGTCAGTGTCGATGTCACGAAAGATTGGCCCGACAGCGTGAATCACAAATCTGGCAGCGAGATTGAAGCCACCCGTTATTCTGGCTTCGCCAGCGGGACAAGGCGCGAGCGCCATCGAGGCACGAACGAGTTCAGACCCAGCAGCATCGTGTGCCGCACCATCGACGCCACCACCACCGCAAAGCGCGTCATTGGCAGCGGTTACGATCGCATCACAGTCGAGCGACGTGATGTCACCGAGAAACAGTCGGATTCGAGACTCAATTGGGGTCGCCATTTGTTAAGCCTGTGACGCCCAACGGGTTTCTGGACGACAGGGTGTCGTCCATGCTTGGAAATTGGGAGAACGGGTGTGGATTTTAGCTGAAGGGGGCTCGGTATGCACCATCGAGCGACCGAGCGGGGAGGTGGAGGCGGGGCTTCATTCTTGCAGGCCTAGTCCGCGGATGCCAAAGATCGTGTTTTTGCCCCTGAAATTTGGCGGCAAACACGACGTGCCCGGTGGCAGACAAGACGAACGTCCTGCGGGGGAGAACCTAACTCAAAATCGCGAATGGCTTAGGTTTTGATCGTCTGAGAATGTTCCGCGTCTCTGATTCGCAGGATTCGCTTGGCAACCTCTCGCTGCACCTGCGAGAAGAACTCGGGCGACTCCAATCGCTCGCGTTGCGCCGCGGGAAGGCAACGCAGCGTCGACTCCCAGATGTCTTGCAGTGGGATTTGCAAGGAAACCCAATCTCGGCGCGGCATCGTCGCTCGCATTCCCGGCAGTGGAAGCAATTGATCATCCCGCCAAACGCCCAACCTCACCGCATACCCGCCGTTTGAATGGGGATGCGGATCCACTTCGAGACGCATTCGTCCGACCGAAGGCCGGGACGTCGGTTGCCGAACTGGAGATTCGCCCGACGATCCCGGTTCGTTGGCCAATTGATCCAGTGGGCTGGCGACCGCGGTCGCTTTCATTTGCGCGACTTTCGTGTACAGCGACGTGGTCTCCAGATTGGTGTGCCCGAGCAGCTTTTGGATGAAGCGAATGTCGGTGCCAGATTCGATGAGGTGCGTTGCAAAACTGTGCCGAAAACTGTGCGGCGTGGCATGTTTGTCAATTCCCGCCAGAATCCGAGCCTGCTTGACTGCACGTTGGATCGTCCGCGGAGAAAGATGCCGACCGACACGCCCGTCCTCGGAAGGAAAGAGGTAGCCAACTCCTTTGGTGTGTCGCCACAACTGCCTCATCAGCGGCAACAAATCGGCGGCCAACATGACGTAGCGATCCTTTCTGCCTTTGCCAAGTTGAACTCGGATTTGTTGGCGATCGAAATCAAAATCCGACCACTGCAAGCGGGCGACCTCCGCGACTCGCAAACCGGTTGCATACAACACACTGAGCAGCAGCTTGTCACGCAACGTGCGAGCAGCTTCCATCATTCGCTGAATCTCTTTCTTGGACAGCACGACTGGCAATCGCTTCGACTTTCGCGGCGACACCAGACCTACCGTGCAACGCAACAAACAGAACTTGTCCAGGCCGGTTCGCAAAGCTGACAACGTGACGCTGACTTCCGATGATGACGCCTATCGAATCACCCCGTTCGAGAAACGCGAAGGTCTCGCATTGGTTCCAATTTTCGGGTCAACGAATGCCGCGAGGTACCGGGTGAAACCCAGAGCAAATGGGATTTCGCGATTGGTGAATTGTTAGCGGAGCGGCGCGAGCCGCCCGGTGAGTGGGTTACCGGATGGCTTGCGCCATTCCGCTATGTAGTGAATGCTTCAGGGGTAACCGGGCCTAACGGCCGTCAGCTGATTGGTGGGCCTGACGCGGGGCGTTGCGACCACGAGCGTTTCGCCAAAGTTGACCATTGCTATAAAGACGCGGGGAATCGGCGACAACAGAACGTGACATGGGTTGCTCCAGCACAAAAGTTTGCAAACGCATGCCGTGAAGGTCTTCGAGTTGCCCCGCCCACACAACGCGAAGGTCTCGCATTGAAGCCACTTTTCGGAACAACGAATGCCGCGAGGTACCGGGTGAAACCCAAAGCGAATGGGATTTCGCGATTGGTAGTTTTTTAGCGGAGCGGCGCGAGCCGCCCGGTGAGCGGGTTACCGGATGGCTTGCGCCATTCCGCTATGTAGTGAATGCTTCAGGGGTAACCGGGCCTAACGGCCGTCGGCTGATTGGTGGCGTTTGGAAAGTAGTGTGCTTTCCGACGACACTCTGATGGTTTGACTCAGGTGGTGTACAGCGAATTGAAACGAACGTAGGCTTCGGTCAAGTCGCTGGCCCAGAACGATGCCGTGCCGGGACCGTCGCCCACTTTCAAATCCGCCAGCACTTCGGAGTTCGACTTCATCGCGGAGCTCAGCTTGGCGGCGTCGATCGAAAGAGGCGTTCCATTTTCGAACACCATCACGCCGTCGATCACGAGGCAGGTACGTTCGGGTTCAATCTTGGGGCCAGCGTATCCCGCGGCTGAAACGATTCGGCCCCAGTTCGGGTCTCCTCCGGTGATCGCGGTTTTCACCAGAGGACTGGCCGCCACAGTTTTCGCGATCACAAACGCGTCGTCGTCATTCGCCGCCCCCGATACGCGAACCTCGAAGAAGCGAGCCGCCCCTTCTCCATCAGCGACCAGCATCTTCGCCAGTTTCAGTGCGACCTGCGTGGCGGCTTCTTGCCAAACGGCCAACTCCTCCACGGTCAGCTCTTGCACGTTCTCCGATTCCGACATTCCGGTGCAAACCAACATCACCGTGTCGTTGGTGCTCATGTGCCCGTCCACGCTGACTCGGTTGAACGTTTGATTTGCGATTTCCTTCAGCGATGTCTGGGCAGCCTTCGGGCCGATTGGAGCGTCTGTCATCACCACGCCCAACATGGTCGCCATGTTGGGAGCGATCATCCCCGCTCCTTTGCACATCGCTGCGATGCAGTATTCATGGCCTCGGATCGAAACCGCTTGGCTGACCGTTTTTCGGAATTGATCCGTCGTACAGATCGCATCCGCCGAGGCCAGAAAATCAGCCTCCGCATCACCCAGTTTTCCGGCGGCGGATTCAATGCCCGCTCGAACTTTCTGCATGGGCAGCGGTTGCCCGATCACCCCCGTGCTCATCACCATCACGTCCGCGGCATCGCATCCGGTCAATTCGGCCGCCAGGGCACACATCGCTTTCGCGTTTTGCATGCCCTCGTCTCCCGTGCAAGCGTTGGCATTGCCGCTGTTGGTCACGACGACACGTCCGGTCGCGGTGGGCGTTTTAGATCGAGTCAAAATGACCGGCGCCGCAACAATTTGGTTCGTGGTATAGACTCCTGCCATGACGGCTGGACGATCCGTGACAATCAGCGAAACGTCCGGTTTCCCGCTGGCTTTGATCCCGCCTGCCACTCCGGCAAAGCGAATCCCTTTTGGAAGAGCGTTCGGAGTCGTCGGGTCGTTCTGCGGTGCGGTATCCGTCATGCTATCGAGTCAGTTGGGTTGGCGAGCGGGGAGTGGGAAAGCGTTGTTTGACAGTGATCGACAATGCGTTGCCAGAATCCTTTGAGATTCCATGCCTCGATCGTTCAGCGTCCAAGTTTCGTTGTCCCAAACCGTTTCCACAAGTCGCCAGTGAACGCCGTTTTGAAACCGTCCAACGCACTCAACTCTGACCGCGAGTCAGGCGATTTGGTTCGATGTGAAAATCTGACCAAGCGATACGGCGAATTCACGGCGCTGTCGGATTGCACGTTGCAGGTGCGGCGGGGCGAGGTTTTCGGGTTGCTGGGTCCCAACGGTGCCGGAAAAACCACGCTGATTCGGACATTGCTGGGTTATCTGTATCCGACATCGGGACGTTGCTCCATCGCCGGATTGGACCCGGCGGAAAATTCGGTGGCGGTTCGTCGTGAAGTTTCGTATTTGCCCGGTGACGCTCGATTGCCCAGACACATGCGTGGGAAGGGTTTGCTGGAATTCTTCGCTGAGATGCATCCGTCCGGCGATCGAGACCGATCATTCGTGGTCGCGGACCAACTTGAGCTGGACCTCACCCGCCGGGTTGCGTTCATGTCCACCGGCATGCGTCAAAAGCTCGCTTTGGCGGTCGTCTTGGGACCTCGCACACCGTTGCTGATCCTCGACGAACCGACCGCGAATTTGGATCCGACCGTCCGAGCGACGGTGTTGGATTTGGTCACTTCTGAAAGAGCATCCGGTCGCACGGTGATGTTTTCATCGCACGTGCTCAGCGAGATCGAACAAACCTGCGACCGAGTGGCATTCCTTCGAAAGGGGCAACTGGCTCACGAGCTGGCACTCGAGGATTTGTTTCAACGACATCGGGTGACCGCCCGCCGCACCGATCAGTCCTCCGATCCACTACCGATCCCGAGCGAACTGGCCGATTGGGTCAGCGGGATCACTCAAACGGACGATCGAATTCAGATCAGCACCGCTGGCGATCTGGGCCCGGTTCTTCCGTGGTTGGCCAACCTACCGATCGAACAAGTTCGAATCGAACCACTTGGGCTGCACGCGATTTATCAATCGGTTCACCTGGGCGAGGAAATGCCTTCGTTGCAGCCTCAAGCTTCCGAGGATTCCGAAGCAACGATTTCCGAAGGAGCCCGATGATGCATTGGCGTGACATGGGAGTGGATCGGATGCTGATCCGAAAATTCATCGGACAATCCAGCTTGCTGTTTTCGGCATTGGCGGTGGCTTTGTTCGGTTTTGGGTGGGTGCGTGTTTGGGTCGTGAAGCTGCTGGACATGGGACAGTTCCAAACCATTCTGGAACAGTTTCGCGACTACGAAAAGTTTGCACCGATCGAGTTCGATGCCTTGTTCACGTATTCAGGTCGCGTGGGGATGACGTTTGACGAACCGATCGTGATTCTTTGCACCGTGGTTTGGTGCATCGCTCGAGGCAGCGACGTCGTCAGTGGTGAACTTGGACGCGGAACCCTGGAGATGTTGCTCAGCCAACCAGTCAGCCGCGCTCGGTTCATGCTTTCTCACGCCGTCGTCAGCATCGGCGGACTGATCGCATTGTGCTTGGCCTTGTGGGCGGGAATGGGAATCGGTGTGCACGTGACGACGTTGACGGAAGTTATTCCGCCTCCTTCGGTGCGAGTCCCCTTCCTGGGTTTCGAATTGCCGCTGACCAACGATGCCCCGGTCGAACAAACCTTCCCGATGAGCGACCGGGTGGACCTGCGAACCTATTCCTCGTCCATCTTTCACTTGTTCGCGTTCGGGTTCTTCCTACTAGGGCTGAGTGCATTCTTCAGCAGCGTGGACCGGTATCGTTGGCGAACCATCGGCGCGGTGATGACCGTCTATGTCATTCAGTTGATCATGTATGGACTGGGCAAGGCAGCTGAGTCGTTGTCGTTCCTGCAGAGCATGTCGTTCTTCAACTGCTACAAACCACAGCGAATGACATCATTGGTCCGCGACGGCGATCTCTGGTCGCCTTGGAGTATCACCTTGCCCATTGAAGACGGTTGGTTGCCACCACTCGGGTATCCAATGTTGCTGATTGGAATGGGGCTGGCTTGTTATTTGATCGCGTTGGTCGTGTTCACCCGTCGCGATTTGCCGGCACCGCTCTAAAGACAATCACAACCACCGGTGATTGATCAAATCGCTTGCGGCTTCCGGCTTCACAGGGTGCGAGAAGTAGAAGCCTTGCACAAAGTGGCAGCCGAGATCTTGCAAGCGTTGTAGCTGAGCCTGGGTCTCCACCCCTTCGGCGACAACGTTCAGTTCAAGGCTCTTCGCGAGAGCCAAAATGGAACGAATGAGCGACGCGTTCTTTTCTGAATCGAACATCGATTCCACGAACGAACGGTCGACCTTCAAAATATCCAGCGGCATCCGGTGCAGGTACGACAGCGAGGAATATCCTGTCCCAAAGTCGTCGATGCCGATGGTCAGACCGATGCGACGTAGTTGATGCAGCAGTTCGATCGTGCTCTCAGGATCCTGCATCAGAAAGCTTTCGGTCACCTCCAGTTTCAAGCATTCGGGTTGCAACTGGGTCTCCCGCAGCGTCTCCGTCACCGCTTCCACAAATCCGGACGAGGAAAGTTGCCGCACCGACACGTTGACGCTGATCATGATCGGACGACCATACTCGGCCTGCCACTGGATCGCTTGTTGACACGCTTTGCGAAGCACCCATCGCCCGATCTCGATGATCAAACCATTGGATTCGGCGATCGGAATGAAGGTGTTGGGAGAAACCGTCCCGTGCTCGGGATGTTCCCAACGCAGCAAAGCTTCAAAACCGGCCGTCGTGCCATCGCACATCTGAATCATGGGCTGGTACAGCAGTGTCAGCTCATCTCGTTCGAGCGAATGACGAAGTTGCGACCCCAGTTCCAAACGCAACATGTTTTCGGCCAACATGTCGTCGTTGAAGATTGCGTAGGGCAGTTCGGACTGGTTCTTCGCAAAGTACATCGCCGTGTCGGCCCGGACCAGCAATTCTTCCCCGGTGGCCTGGGGTGTGTCGGAATCCGGATCAAACTCGGAGACCACAATGCCCATGCTGGCCCGAGTCAAAATTTCACGGTCGCCAACCGGAAACGGAGCCCTCATTTTGTCGTGCAAACGCATCGCGACGGCCACGGCTTCGTCGACGTGCCGGATGTTTTCTAACAACACCGCGAATTCGTCGCCGCCCATCCGAGCAATGATGGCATCGGACTTTCGCAGCGACGTGTCCAACCGCGATGCGATACTGACCAGGAAATCGTCTCCCGCATCGTGACCGAAGTGATCGTTGACCAACTTGAAATCATCCACGTCCATGAAGATGACGGCAAATCGGTTCTGCGGGTTGCGAGCCTGGTGATCGACGCACCGCTGGACTCGGTCGTTGAACAGCATTCGGTTGGGAAGCCCGGTCAAAGCATCCGCCACTTTGCCTTCGGTGATGTCAGTCAGAGAACCCGCGATTCGGTAGGCCGTTCCATGAGCATCTTTGACCGCCAAGCCGCGACAAAGCATCCATCGATAGGTCTGATGGCCGTCTTGCATTCGCAGTTCGGTTTCGAAGTGATCTGTTTCGCCGCACAGGTGAGCCTCCAGGTCCAACTGCACTCGCCGACGGTCTTCGTGATGAATCAAATCCATCCACTCAGACCCATGCGGCGTCCAGTCGACTCCGTCCAACCCGACCATGCTTCGCCAGCGTGGTGACAGGTACAACTCTCCGGTCACGAGATTCCAATCCCACATCCCGTCATTGGTTCCGCGAGCCGTCAGTGCATAGCGTTCTTCGCTTTGTCGCAAACGCTGCAAGGCGGACTTCAGCTGCAACTGCGTGGCGATGCGAGCCACCGTGACCGCCGGATCCAATGGTTTGCAGACATGATCGTTTGCCCCAGCGTCGAACGCACGGACGATTTCGTTTGGATCGCTGCCGGATGTAGCCATCACGATTGGCAATCGACTCAAGTCCATCATTTGGCGGAGCAACCGAGCCGTCCGGAACCCGTCCAGATCGGGCAAGTCCACGTCCAACAGCACGAGATCCACGTGTTGTTGCCGGACCATCACAATGGCTTCTCGGCCACTCGCGGCCGGCAAGACTTTGTAGTCGCGGTACTGCAACATCTGAGTCAAGGTTTCTCGAGTCTCGTCGCAACCTTCCACGACCAAAATCGATTGTCGATCACTGACACGCGACTTCGCTGGCGTTTCAACGCTGCCATATTCGGCTTCGGTTGAATGCACCGAATCGCCAGCACCCGTGATCGCGGCAAAAGCAAGATTCTCCGTGGATTGCAATTGATGCAAAACATTCATCGGGTCGGAATTGAACGTACTCACGACGTCTCCTCCAACATCGCCTGCATCACTTCGATCGTCTGTTCGACTCGCACTGACAACGCCGAGACACAGGTCTGCACACGATCCGAATCCTTCGATGTCGCATGGGCAGTCAACTCCGTTGTCAATTCGGCGACCGCCGTCAACGAATGATCTTTCGCGGCTCCCGACATTTGGTGCGCAAGCCTGCGGACTGATTCCATGTCGCCTCGTTTGGCAGCGGTTTGCATCTCATTCAAACGCACTGGCATGGACGACGACATGACTTCCATCACGACCGCGAATAGGTCTTGGTCGCCGCCGCATTCCTCCAGCAACGCTTCTTTGCTCAGCAGCTTCGAGGATTCGATCAATTGCGAATTGTCAACGCTCCCGCGATCATTGACCTCTCCGAAGGACGCGTCCCTGGGCGGTTCGATTTGCGACACCATGACTGGAGCTTCTTCGGGCTGAGCGTGCAACGCGCCCGCATGACACTGGTGGCACGAACTCGAATCGTCTGGGTCGCCCGACCGGGTCGCTCCAATCAAAGCGTTGCGAAGACAGCCTTGGCGAATGGGCTCCGAAACCGTCCAAACCCAATCGGGAGCACGCAAACGATGATGAAAGTTGGACTGGCAAGTCGTGCCCCTCGACTGAATTCGAATGTTCGCGGACGTCGCGAGGCACTCCAGCGTTTCTTTCGACAACGTTTGCCGTGTTGCAAAGATGGCTTCGTCGATCAGAATGGCATCGAAGCTCCGGCCCATCTTTTGGTTGATTCGCATTCGCTGCAGAGCAACATCCAATTCATCGCAGCTGGAAGAAGCGATTTTCCAACCCGCCAGGATCTCGGTCAGCGCGTCTCGCGTTGCGGTGTGAGCGGTCACGATCAACACACGGGTGTGTTCGCCCAAGACCAATTCTGGATGCTGGCTGGACTGCAAATCAGTGTCTTCGACGAGCGCCGTGTTAAACGCGACTTCTAAACAACCCGATGATAAAATGCGAGGTGTCAGTGAACTGTGCAAACGTTGGGCATAACGAGACGCGATCTTCCATTCCGACGGATACTGATCTGGTTCGAAGCGTTTTCCCTCGGCGGACTGATCGGAAAGAGAATGCCCCGTCACGCGGATCGCAAACTTGGTTCGGCTCCCGTTCTTGGAAACGTTCAGCTTGACGTCGCCCCAATCGGAATGCGAAGCGGCATGGTGAAGCAGGTTAGCCAGAACGCAATGGATGGCTTGCAAGTTGCCGCGAACCACGGCGGGCAACGCATGATCGATTTGGACTGTGATCCGACGCCCGGCACGATGAATTTCAGAGGCGGCCGACTCGGCAAGGTCTTCCACCAATTCGCACAGCCGGAAACCTTGACGCCTGTCTTTCAACGCTTGCAATTCGGGTTCGGAAACAACATCAATTTCCGCATTGGTTTCGGATTCCAGATCCACGAGGTGCTCAATCGTGTCGCACAAAGCGTTCGTCATGCAGGCGGAGTCGCCGGACCGGATGGAATCGCGAACTCGATCGAGCGCCCAGCGAACTTGGTCACACAATTCACCGAGCTGCGTTTCCTTTGCTTTCGCGAGCGTCGTTGCCGTTTGCACCATGGCCGCGTTTCGTGCTTGGATCGCGGTGACATCTTGGACCGTTCCCAACCACTGCTCTAGATGTCCATTCGCGTTGCGGATCGGCACCAACGTTTCGATCAGCGTTCGGGTTTGCCCATCAATCTCGACGTCGGTGCGACACTGACTGACCGGCAAATTTCGCGAGAAGTAATCGGTGAGCATCTGCCCTGTTTTGCTTTGGGGCGAATGCCAAGGGACGATCTGAGTCCCGGCTGATTTTGAATCCTGGTGCGATGCCTGAAAACCGTTGATCGATTCGACGACGAAGATTTGCAGCAGTCGATCGCTGGCATCGATCAACCTTCCAGTCTCACTCAGTCGGTAGATACCGATGGCGTCCTGGGGCGCCGTTGAGGCATCGATTCGATCGGGCGAAGACATGAAGAGAGTCAGTCGGGGCAGAAGGAAATGCGACCCGACTCCGCAAGGCACAGAAGCACCGAGGGAGTCGAATCGCATTTAGGGGCACGCTACAAACATGGCAGCCTTTTCCGGGGGGAATGGGGCCGTCTTTAATCAAATTGAAGACAAGAAGTTGGCCTGAGCGGTGCAATCAGACGAATCGATACAACCGGGCAATTATGCCCCACCGATGTTCAGTGCTTCAAACGACGCATCCCTTAACCGGACCAGCACAATCCATCCACAACAACTATCCGAACTACGGCTGAACGCAGCTCGATTTGGCTGGCGCGGGGATGCCCTGATGCACATCTGCCCACTCGGATAAACGCCCACTCAGCAATCCGAGTCAGAGAACGACTCATTTGCACAGTTTGGAAAGATCAGCCGGAATGCGTTCGCAACGGACTCCACGACGCAGCGGAGCCCAACGGCCATCGGCCAAATGAGTGCTGTTTGAAAGAGCGACTTGCCCGGCAATCTGTGGCACGCTCGGTGGACAAATGCATCGGAATCGCGATCAGCCTGGCTTTCGCCAAATCAGCTCTTCGGTTTCGTTCGTTCATCGGGCAATGTGTCTTCGTTTGCGAAGATCTGCAGTTCTTCCAGACTCATCGATTCAGCCGAATCGGGCTGCAAGTCGCTCTCGTCATCCAGCTGGACCAAAGGCACGGACCGCGGCAGATCGCCATCGTTCCCCGATGTGCCGTTTCCGTCCGGACGACTCACAACGACGGTGATGTTGTCGATCCCGCCCGAACCGTTGGCCATCGCAACCAGATGGTCCGCCATTCCCTCCACGACGTCACCGTATTGCTCAACGGTGGACGCCAGCGTCGCGTCGTCGATGTATCGCGTCAGTCCATCGCTGCAAAGAACCACCGTGTCGTTCTTTTGCAATTCGACTCGACGGACCTCCGCGATCAAATCGTTGTTTCCGTTGCCGCCCAAGACATTCCAAAGCACGTTGGACCATCGGCTGCCGGCTTCGTCTTCCGGTTTCATTCCGCCCGCGTCCACCAACTGCTTTGCCAGCGTGTGATCGGTCGTGAGTTGTTCGCACTTGCCCTCACGGATCAAGTAGCAGCGACTGTCGCCCGCGTGCACCACATACATTCGAGGCCAGACGATGTAGGCCAATGTCAGAGTGGTCCCCATCCCTCGATGCTCGCTGTCGTCCTGTGATTCCGCCAACAACTTCGTGTGGGTTTGTTGCAACAATGCTTTCAACGATTCGATGAAGCCGTCATCGTTTTCCTGATCGAGATGTAGGAACCAGTGGATGTTGTTGAGCAACTGCGAGATCAAATGATCGACCGCCAAATTGCTGGCTCGACGCCCGGCCGCGTGACCGCCCATTCCGTCGGCGACCACCAGCAACTGCCCGCTTCTTCCACCGAACAACATGCATTCTTCATCCAAAGCCAAGCTGGTCGAATGAATCTGCATGGACTTCCGCAGCTCGGCGATCAGGAACTGATCTTGATTGTCCTTCCGACGTTGGCCGACGTCGGTTCGTCCCGCTGCACGAATGTGAGATTCTGTATTCACTGGGTCCCTGGGTACTCTAGCCAAACACGGTCTGGGATAGTGCAAACAACTCGCCAATCCAACCAGCAGGTTCATGCGATTCAACAACGCACTCATTGCCATCCATGCGTTGGCCTGCGAAAACGGAGCGTCCCTTGATTCTCCCGCATTGTAGCGTTCCCCCGAGTAGGTGGTTTATGAATTCGCGTCTGGCTTTGACGGTTTCTTTCATCTACATCGCCATGTTTCAAACCGCGGCGATTGGCCAAGACATCACAACTGGCCCCAACAATTTGACGACAGAATCGACCGTGGAGAAGTCATCCAATTCCGTTCGCGTTGCTTCTTTCAATGTTTCGCTCTACGGCAAAGCATCTAATGACGTCGCCGAACGCCTGCTCGCCGGCGATGACTCGCAGTCCAATGACTTGGCGAGCGTGATCCAATCCGTGCGGCCAGACATTCTGTTGCTGTGCGAGATCGATCACGAACTCGATGGACGAACGCTCGATGCCTTTGCGGACGGCTACCTCGCGAAAGGCAACGATCCCCTGGACTACCCGCACCGCTGGTCAATTCCAACCAACACAGGCTTGCTCGGACTACTCGACCTGGACGCCGACGGCGACGTCGAATTGCCAACCGATGCCCATGGGTTTGGACAGTATCCCGGTCAATACGCGATGGCGGTCCTCAGCCGATTTCCAATCGATCGCGAAGCCATCCGAACCTTTCAAACATTCCGTTGGTCAACGATGCCGGGCGCACTTCGGCCGGCTCACCCGACGACGGGAGAGCCCTACTACAGCGACAACGTTTGGAATTCACTGCGACTGTCCAGCAAGAATCACGCGGACGTTCCGATCTTGATTCCAACGTCAGGTAGTGCACCGACGCCAGGCGATGAATCGGCGGAGAGCAATGAATCGAATCGGTCACATGTGTTGCATCTGCTCGCCAGCCATCCGACGCCGCCGGTGTTTGATGGTGCCGAAGATCGCAACGGCAAACGCAACCACGACGAGATCCGATTCTGGAACGAGTACATTTCGCAGCCAGAAGCCGACTGGATCGTCGATGACACCGGAGCCGTCGGTGGCTTGAGCGATCCTGATACCAAACAACCGAGCTTTGTGATCGCGGGAGATTTGAACTCTGATCCCAAACAAGGCGATAGCTTGCGCAGCGGCATCGCAAACTTGATCAGCAATCCTCGTGTGCAGGACCCGCAACCAACGAGTTCGCAGCACGGTATCAACACAGCCAAATTTGGCCGCAACGAAATCCGAGTCGACTACGTGCTGCCATCAAGCAACCTGCACGCTGTTCGTTCCGGGGTCGTCTGGCCCGACTTGCAAACGGAGCTTGGAAAACGAATTCGTGCGACCGATCACCGAATGGTCTGGGTCGACATCGAAAAGCCGACCGCGAATTAGGAATCGTTCACTGTTGGTTCGGGAGCGGTATGTGGCGTTGCGAACCGCGGCCAACGGACTGTTGATTTCGTCGTCAATGACGTTTCAACGCAGGTAGGACGGGCACTCTTGCCCGTCAGAGTTGTGGGTGTCGGCCAAGAGTGGCCAACCTACGACAAAACCAACAAGCTGCTAAAGCTGTGCGGCTGACAAAGTCGGCGATAGGGTGAGCACTCTATTCACCTGCAACGTTGGTTGACGCCGAAACTGCTTTTCGGATGACATCAATCGGTCCTACTCAGCGGACGTCGTGAAGTTCGACTTTGAAGTGCAGCGTCGCGTTCGGTGGGATCTCGGGTGGATTGCCGGCTGGCCCGTATCCGAGATCGGATGGAACTTCTAGTTCGATCATGCCACCCTCGCCGACCAATTGAACGCCCTCGGTCCACGCTGGGATGACACTCGACAGATTGAAATCGGCCGGTTCTCGACGGTTGTAGGAACTGTCAAATTCCCGTCCGCTATCCAGCCATCCGACATAATCCACCGTCACAAAGCTTTCGCGTCCCGGTTTGTCACCCGAGCCGACTCGCAGGATGCGGTACTTCAGGCCCGTGTCCGTCGTTGTGAATTCAGTCGGTGCGTCCGGATCTTCGGGACCAGGAGAGCTGGACCGCGTCGTGCGAGAGCATCCGATTGGCAGCATCATGATTGCCAACACGAACGCTAGCGATGTCTTGGCGATTGGGGTTCGAGAAATCATCGTTTGATTTTGGTTAGTGAACAGAGCAACAAATCGGTAGCAGCAAATGGGACGCAGCTCGGTGTGGAACCTTACCTTACTTCGGCAAGCGATTTTCTTTGCACGTCTGCCATCTTGCGGCGTGACAGCCTACATTGTCAGACCATGACTGGACCAGATCCCGACCCAGACCCCTCAAATCGAAGACAGCCCTGAATCATGCCTTTCCGTTACGCAATCTGCAACGAAACGTTTGGTGACATGCCCGTGGAAGACGCCCTGCGTTTGACGAAAGACGCAGGATACACCGGATGGGAAGTGGCCCCCTTCATGTTGTCCGATAACATTTCGACTTACTCGAAATCGGATCGTCGCACCTACCGTGACCTGATGGCCGAGGCCGAAATGCAGTGCGTTGGCCTGCACTGGTTGCTGGCCAAGACCGAGGGTTACCACCTGACGACACGCGACGCGATCACTCGAGCCAGCACGACGGCCTATCTTTGCGATTTGGCCGAACTGTGTGCGGACTTGGGCGGCAAGGTCATGGTGCTGGGATCGCCCCAGCAACGAAATCGCACCGAAGGCCAAACGATCGACGAAGCGATGGAAAACGCCGCCGAAGTGCTGCACGGAGTGATCCCCGCGTTGCATTCCCACGGCGTTCGAATCGCCTTGGAACCGCTCGGACCGGGCGAAGGCGACTTCCTCAACACGGCCGACGAAGGCGTTCAGTTGGCTCGAATGCTCGACGACGATCACATCGGGTTGCACCTGGATGTCAAAGCAATGAGCAGCGAATCCAAACCGATCGAGACCGTGATTCGCGAACACGCTGATTCAATGATTCACTTTCACGCCAACGATCCCAACCTGCTCGGCCCCGGCATGGGCGAAGTGCCTTTCGAGCCCATCATGAAAGCGTTGACCGACGTTAAATACGATGGATGGGTCAGCGTCGAAGTGTTCGATTACTCACCGGGTGTCGAAACTTTGGTTCGCGACAGCATCGCCAATCTGAAAAGCAGCATCGCCTAACTCGATCGTTCCGGCTGCTGAGTGAACCAACGCCCTGCCGACCGCAAACACATCATTCCACCTTTTTTTAACCAACCTGACCGAGGCTTTCCCCATGCTTTTGTCCAATCTGATCCATCCGGAAATCTCGGCCATCTGTGCCGCCGCCGGCCACCACAGCACGATTTTGATCGCCGACGGGAACTACCCGGCACTGAACAAACGCGGGCCCAATGCAAAACTGGTCAGTCTGAACCTCAGCCCCGGTTTGGTTTCCTGCGATCAAGTCCTGAAAGCTTTGCTGTCAGCGATTCCCGTGGAAGCCGCGATGACCATGCAAACCGAAACCGACGGGCCCTACGCTCTCGACGGCGATCCACCGGTTTGGGAAGAGTACCGCCAATCCTTCAAAGATGCTGGCAGCAGCGTCGAACTGCAGCCTCTTGAAAAGTGGTCGTTCTATGACCACGTCATCACCGACGATCATGTGCTGACGATTCAAACGGGCGACCAACAACGCTACGCCAACCTTCTGCTCACCCTCGGTGTGCGGATGGATGGATGAGCTTCGATAAAATCTCGCGTTGGATGCTGCCCCTAGCGCCCCTGGTGGCGTTTGGCATCGCCTACTTTGCGAATCGAAATGGACTGCCGGTTCCCGCCGCCATGTGCGCCGGAGTCGCGATCACCTGCGCTTTGTGGTGGATCTTCGAGTGCCTGCACATCGCCGTCGTGGGGCTGCTGCCATTCGTAGCTTTGCCGACCCTTGGAGTGGTCAGCCACAAGGAGGTGGCGGAAGCCTATGGGCACACGATGATCCTGCTGTTGCTGGGCGGATTCCTTCTTTCCGCCGCGATGGAACGCAGCGGGGCTCACCGCCGAATCGCGATCAACATGGTGCGTCTGGTTGGCGGTCGCGGGGGAAAGCGATTGGTGTTGGGGTTCATGTTGGCCACCGCTTCGCTGTCGATGTGGATCAGCAACTCGGCCACCGCACTGATGATGCTGCCGATCGCCTTGGCGGTGATATCGCAAGCCGATGATCCCAAACTAAGAGTTCCCTTGTTGCTGGGCATCGCGTACTCGGCCAGCGTCGGTGGGATGGCGACACCGATCGGAACGCCGCCCAACGTCGTCTTCATGGGTGAAATGGAAACCAAGTTCGGCGTCGAAGTCCCCTTTGGCACCTGGATGATGTTCGGGTTGCCCGTCACGATCATCATGCTGCCGATCATTTGGTGGTGGCTGACTCGGAATATTGATGACGTTCGTCCAGTATCGATGCCAGAAATGGCTCCGATCGCTCGCAACGAAATCTATTTGCTGGGCGTGTTCGCCACGACCGCGCTGCTGTGGGTGTTTCGAATGAGCCCGTTCGGTGGCTGGACCGGTCTGTTGCCTTGGGATGGAGGCATGATTGGTGATGCCACGATCGCTCTCGCCGCTTCGTTGTTTTTGTTCATCTGCCCCAGTGGACTCGGCGATGACGAGCGCCTGATGGATTGGGACACCGCCAAGAAGAATCCGTGGGGCATCCTGATCATGTTCGGTGGTGGGATGGCTCTCGCGAAAGGTTTTGACCAATCGGGATTGAGTATCGCGATCGGACAACAGCTGGCGTTCTTGAAAGACGCACCGCCTTGGGTCATCGTCCTTTCAATCTGTTTGCTGGTCACGTTCTTGACTGAAATCACCAGCAGCACCGCCACCGCGATGTTGCTGCTTCCCATCTTGGCCGCGTTGTCCGTGGAAGTCGGCCTGCCTCCTGAGCTGCTGATGTTGCCCGGAACGATCAGCTGTTCCTGTGCGTTCATGTTGCCCGTCGCGACCGCTCCCAACGTGATCGTCTTCGGCGCGGGAGGCATTCGGACCGACGAGATGGCCCGCAACGGTTTGTTCCTCAACTTGGTTGCGGCGGTTGTGATTACATTGGTTTCTTTGACCGTCGCGGGAATGGACTGGATGCCGCGATTGGACATTGTCCCTCCAGTCCCCGAAAGTGAATCCTCAGATGAATCCAATGCGTCGGCGGCTCTTGGCATGGGTCGCAATCACCTCCTCATCACTTCTCGGCTCTCAACTTTTCGCGGATAACGCGGGATCGAAAAGCAGCGAGACCAAACCCGCATCCGTTGTCCAATCCGGTGCGAAGCTGCAACTGGTTGGTGACAGTTACAAGTTCACGGAAGGCCCCACAGCCGACGGTGACGGCAACGTCTACTTCACCGACCAACCGAATGACCGGATCGTCCGCTATGACGCGAAGTCGGGAAAGCTGTCCGATTGGATGTCGCCCTGCGGTCGTAGCAACGGCCTGTACTTCGTCGCTCCCGATCGGCTGATCGCTTGTGCCGACGCGAACAACGAGATGTGGTCGATTGACTTGAAAGATCAATCGCACGAGGTCTTGATCGACTCAGTCGACGGACGCCGCTTTGGTGGCCCCAATGATTGCTGGGTCGACGCGGATGGAACGATTTACTTCACCGATCCGTTGTACAAACGTCCGTATTGGAAGCACACCATCCCCGCGGACAATCCGCGCGGCGTTTACCGCCTGACCAAGGACGGAAAGCTGACCCAACTCGTGGATGACTTGGTCCAACCCAACGGGATCATCGGAGACGCCTCGAACCGCCAGTTGTGGATCGCTGACATTGGCGACAAGAAGACTTACCGCTACGACATCGCCGAAGACGGCTCGCTCACCAACCGCGAATTATTCTGCGAGATGGGCAGCGACGGGATGACGCTCGACCAAGAACGCAATCTGTATTTGACCGGCAGTGTCGGCGTGACGGTGTTCGATGCAGCCGGCAACAAGCTCGAAACAATCGCAGTTCCAAAGGGCTGGACCGCGAACGTGACGTTCGGAGGCGAAGGACATCGCCAGCTTTTCATCACGGCCCAGGATTCCGCTTACACGCTCGACATGCGAGTCGGCGGGTTGCGATGAAGCCAGACTCATCAACCGACGCACGTTCGTCCCGGTTTTGACGACGCAACCGGGCCTAACGGCCGTCGGCCAATTGGTGCGGTTGGAGAGGAAATTTGCTTCGACGGCGATTTGTTGATTGACGCAATGGTGATTCGTCGGGCTTGGAAGCCCGACGTACTGACGCCTTCATAACCAGTCGGCAGACAAGACCGTTTGTCGCTTACGAGAGCTGCAAGCGACCGGTGCTGTCGCCGATCTGCTCAGCGGGTGTGCCGACGATGTCGAGCATGCTGAGGAACAAGTTCGCCATCGGCGTTTCTTCCTCGGCTTGAACGTATCGGCCGGTCTTGATTTGACCACCGCCGCCACCTGCCAACACGATCGGAAGATCGTGGTGAGTGTGCCGGTTGCCGTCGCCCAATCCGCTGCCGTACAGCACCATCGAGTTGTCCAGCAACGTGCTGCCGCTCTCCTCGACTGACTCCAGTCGTTCCAGGAAGTACGCGAATTGCTCGACGAGATAATGATCCACCTTTTGGATCCTCTCGACCGTCTCGGTCTTGTCCCGGTGGTGACTCAATCCGTGGTGAGCTTCTTTGACTCCCACTTCAGGATACGAACGGTTGCCGCCTGCATTGTCCAACATGAAAGTCGCAACTCGGGTCGTGTCCGTTTGGAAACCGACGACCATCAAATCATACATCAGCCGAGCGTGCTCGCGGAATGCGGTGACGCGTCCCATCGGAACATCCAAATCAGGCAGTGACTTGCGATCTTCTGCTTCGGTTTGCTCAATTCGAGTTTCGATTTCACGAACGCTGGTGAAGTATTCATCCAGCTTGCGTTTGTCGGTCTTGCCAACTTGTTTCATTAAACGCTCCGCATCGCCACGAACAACGTCGAGAATGCTTTTGCGAGCCAAACGTTGCTTGCGTTCCAAAGCCGCATCGCCGGAACCAAACATGCGTTCAAACGCGAGCCGAGGAATCGTTTCCTTTGGCATCGGTTGCGTTTCGTTCTTCCATGAAATGTTCGACGAATAAGCACAGCTGTATCCAGAGTCGCAACTGCCCGCGTTTCGACTGCCGGTCAAACCGAGCTCGATCGAAGGCAAACGTGTCTGTCCGGCGAGCGCGGTCGCGGCGACTTGATCGAGTGAGATGCCCAGCCGGATGTTGCTGCTGGTTTTGACAGGACGTGCTGCCGTCAAGAACGTTGAACCACCGCGAGCGTGGTCGCCGGCGCCGTCCTTGCCCGCACGCCCGTTGTCGAGGGTCAGGTTGGAGATCACGTTCAGCTTGTCTTTGTAAGCCTGCAACGGCTTCAACGTCTCGCCCATTTCCCAGTTGTCGCCGTCCACCTTTGGACGCCAAGAAGGTTGGATCACACCGTTGGGAAAGAACACGCACGCCATTCGGACCGGACGTGAAACGTCAGTCAGCTGCAATGCTTCCTTGGCCGCGTAAGCACTCCGGCCCGCTGGTGTCATCGCCTCGAGCAACGGCAATCCGAGAGCCAATCCCGATGCACGCAGCATCGTACGGCGACTCAATCGGGACGAGCCGATTTGTGCGATCGCGTTGGGCTGATTGGGAGCGTTGGGGACGTTCATCGAGTCTTTCATGTGACTTTCCTTAGTACAGGCGGGGAGCCGTGGGCGGGCAAGAAGAACGATCAAGAGGTAGGGACGCTGGTGGTCAAAAACGGAGGGCTGCTGATGACACCTTCCACCAAGTCTCGCAAACGGAAACCGTCGGCTTCGGTGTCATTCAAAATGGCTTCGACAAAACATCGATCAGCAGGACGCAATTCGCGGCCAATGGCAAAGGATAACAGTCGGCGGACGGTCGTGTCAGCAAAACGGCGGGTTTCGGTGCTCGCCAACATTTCGCTCAACTCCATCGCACCGCGGAAAGCACGGCCGCCGGGCAGTTCACCATTGGCATCGGCAACTGATGGATCACTGGGCGGACGAAGACGACCGAGGTGATCCATCGTTTCCAATCCAAATCCCAAAGCATCCATCACACGGTGGCACGAAGCACAACCGGGATCGGCGCGGTGCAATTCCAATTGTTCACGAAGGGTCGCGTCGGCTGACGCCGCACGGGTCTCTTCCAATTCAGGAACGTTCGGTGGGGCTTCTGGTGGCGGCGTCCCAAGAATGTTCTCGAGAATCCACTTGCCACGCTGGACCGGTGAATTTCGGGTCGGATAACTGGTCAACGTCAGCACACCGGCGTGCCCCAGAATCCCACGACGCCCGGCATCGGCGAGGGACACCTTTTGCAGCTTCGATTTGTCGTCTTGGTTCGGAAGCTCCACGCCGTACCAATTGGCCAACGAACGGTTCACGAACGTGTAGTCGGCGGTCAGCAATTCGGTGACGGGCAAATTGTTTTTCAGCACGTGATCGAACAACGCGTGAGTCTCTGCGGCCAAGTCATCCACCGTGACATCGGGGCCTTCTTCGTTGCCGCCAAACGCCGACATGTCGCGAGCGTTCAAGTTGCCCAATCCAAACCACTGCGTTGCGAATTGTTCCCCGAGTGAATTTGATTTTGGATCGTCCAGCATGCGGCGGATTTGTTGGCGACGCTTTGATCCCTCCACCAACTCATCCTGCTTCGCTGCTTTCAACAGAGCATCGTCAGGAAGGCTGCTCCACAAGAAAAACGACATCCGACTGGCCAACTGGGTGGATGACAACGGAATCGCTTCTCCCGTCGCCGCCAATTCGCGGGCTTCGTCTGATTCGGGCAACTCGATGCGAAACAGAAAACTCGGCGAGCACAGAATCGCGGTGATGGCTTGCTGCATCCCAACGTAGAACGACTCCCGTCGCTCAGTGGCGTCTTCCACCAAGTCCGCGTATCGCTTGACCTCTTCCTCGCTGACTTCACGACGGAACGCACGACGCATCAGCGGTTCCAGGTTGATCTTGGCCGACTTGTAAACGTCTTCCCACCGATCGCCTCGCTCGCGAGCCAAACGTGTGATCAACTTCGATTGAGTCTTCGGAAGATCCTTGCGACTTTGTGGCGAAGGGCCTTTGATTGAAACGGTTTTGAATTTGAAGCTGAACTCGTCATCCGAGATCCGACGCGAGATTTCGACTTTCTCGCCGGCAGGCAAAACGGTCTTGGCGAGCTCTTCGTCAGTCAGCGATTGCACGCGTTTCGAGATCGATTCGCCAACCCGCCACGGATCCTTGCGATCTTCGGACTTTGGAAGTTCGTCGATCCAAGTGTCCGTGGGCGAAAAGAAGAACCGATGCTTGCCAGGCTTCAACGTGGCCCGGAACGATTCACCGTCGGTCGGTCCACTCTTTTCCTGGTAGCTGAAATCCAGAATGTCGAGCAAGCGTCCGTTTTCGTCGTGCACCATGACGCAACGATTGACCTTGTCGCTCTCCTTCGGTTCGTACTTTTCTCTGTCCCTGCGTCGGTCTCGCTTCTTGTCTTCGTCTTTGGATTCTTTGTCGTCCGAATCTTTGGCCTTGTTTTCTGAATCTTTGTCTTCCGCAACTTTCTGCTCGGAGGTCTCTTCTTCGGGCTCTTCGTTCAGCTGCTCAAGTTCTGATCGACGCAGGTTCGTGCCACCGCGGATGTCAAAGTAGTACTCACCTTCGATGGGAACTTCGACTTCGACCCAAACCATTCCGTCGCTGCGGATGAACCACTCGCCGAACGAAGCCAACTTGGCGTCGCCGATGGTGTGCAGAGTTTGGTCAGCAAACGTTTTGCTGATCGATGGCAGTGTGGCGGGATCAACGATCACCGTCGAAGCAACGGTCTCGCCGGCCTTCAAGTACTTCTCCATCAGCATTGTCGACAGCGACAACACGTCGGCGTTGTTGTCAAAGCCACCGCCGACTTCATCGGAGGGAAATTGATCGGCAGGTCGCAGGTCCATCCCGAACAAATCGCGAATCGCGTTGTTGTATTCGGCGCGGTTCAAACGGCGAGCTGTGATCCGACCGGGCTTGGGCCGCAAATCACATGTCGCGTGGTAGACCAAATCGTCCAGTTGATCGGCCAATTCACGACGTTCCTCGACCGTCGGCAGCGACGAATCTTCCGGCGGCATGGCACCGAAACGAATCATGCTGATCGAATGCATCGCCAACTCGCTGTTTTCGCGAATCTTGTCGGAAGTGCTGAGCAATGTCAGATCGACTTCGGCTTCTTGATAGTCCGCGTTGTGACAATCAATGCAGAACTCTTCCAGCTTCAGAAAACCGGAGTTCTCCCAAGCGGTCAGATCATCCAGACTGGGCTCGATCGTTTTTTTGGCGACAGCGGGAGCGTCAGTATCAGGCTCGTCCGCGTTGATCGTCGGAACAGCCAACAAAGTCAGCGTGCTCGTCAGCAAACACAGCGTACGAGTCCAGCGAGTTCCCGGCAGGATGCAATCGAATTTCATAGGCAGGCTGAGCAGTCGACAACCGTTTTGGATTCAATCCAATCGCGGAGCTGTCTGACTCAATCGTTGCGGCAGGTGGGATGGTGTGAGGCAGGACTACGACGGATGGTACAAGATTGCCCAGCGTGGGGTGATCAAATCGCATCGCAGCGAATTCCATTGTAGCAGACTGCATAGACTGACCGAATACCTTTCGCGAATTCGATCCAGAAAAGAAGTTGTGCGAAAAAAGCCGTTTGGGCCACAAAAACACGTCCTTTTTGCGTCTTTTCACCTTCGCAATCGCTTCAACATGCCAAGTCGGTTCATTGCGACCGAATTTGTTACGAAAGGTTGCCCGAGGACCGCGATCTCAGACGGCGGATGACGAAACCGTCGGTCGATCCATCTTCGAACGCAAAAACGGCATGGCGGCACGCTGAAGCTTTGAAATCGCGACCGCTTGCGCCCCGAAACCGAGTCTGTTCGGCCTGTCAACAATGGCCTGGTTGAGACTGCGGTTGGTTTGGGATCGTAGATGTTCCGGAACGCCACCGGACGGACTCCACACGCTAGAATTCCGCTTCCGAGATTCAGTTCGGAGTTTTGGGTTGGTCACCGTTTGACCCTGCCCCCCAACCGCCCTAGGCTTTGCAACGATTTCGAGACCGCACACAGGAGATGCGACGTGGGACTGTTTGACCTGATTCGTTCCGAGTTGATTGACATCATCGAATGGATCGATGACACACAACACACATTGATGTGGCGATTCCCTCGGCACGACAACGAAATCAAGAACGGAGCACAATTGATTGTGCGTCCGGGCCAGACGGCCGTCTTCGTTTACAAAGGCGAAATCGCCGATATCTACCCGCCCGGTCACTACCAGCTGACAACGGACAACATGCCCGTCATGACGACGTTGCAAGGTTGGAAGTACGGCTTCGACAGCCCGTTCAAGGCGGAAGTTTACTTCGTCAGCACTCGGCAGCTCACCGATTTGAAATGGGGCACGCCCAACCCGATCATGTTGCGAGATCCCGAGTTCGGCCCCATCCGAATTCGTGCGTTCGGCACCTACGCTCTGCGTGCCGTCGACCCGAAAGCTTTGCTGCTGGAAGTCGTCGGAACCGATGGCGAGTTCGGCGCCGATGACGTCAACGTTTTGCTGCGTTCGATCATTCAATCCTCGTTCGCCGATTTAATTGGGTCGTCCCAGATCGCAGCCTTGGATTTGGCAAGCAACTACGAACAACTTGCCGCCCAGCTTCGCGACCGAGTGGTTGAAAAAATCGACGATGAGTATGGGCTGGATTGCCCTCAATTGTTCATCGTCAACATTTCGCTGCCCGAGTCGGTTGAAAAGGCTCTCGACACCCGAACAAGCATGGGTGTGATCGGCGACATGAATCGGTTCCAGCAATTCCAGATGGGCCAAGCGATGACGTCCGCCGCCGAAAACGGTGGCGGCGGAGGAGCAGCCGAAGGTTTGGGACTCGGCCTCGGTGTCGCGATGGCTGGACGAATGATGCCCGGAGCCATGAATCCTGGCGCAATGAACCCCGGTGCCGCACCAGCCGGCGGTCCCGCAGGGCCTCCGCCACCGCCCGCCGCAACGGCTTGGTACGTGGCCAAAGAAGGTGTGACTCACGGTCCGTTCAGTCCCGAGCAAATCCGCAGCGGTCTCGGAAGCGGAGAAATGGGGGCTGAATCGATGGTTTGGTCGAACGGAATGGCTGGCTGGCTAATGGCCAAGGATGTTCCTGCTTTGGCGTCGATGTTGTCCGCGGGCAGCCCTCCGCCACCGCCACCAGCGAACTGATTCACGCGGCCACCACGGTTGAACAACGACAACGGAGTGAACGGAGTGCCCGCAACGCCCCTCAATGAGACGATGAACGCAAGCAGCGAATCGTCCGTGGCTGCGCCTTCCATCAGCGTCGGCGGTCAATGGATCGTCGATGCGTCGGGATGCGATGCCGAGTCGCTGCAGTCGTTGACGACGATCTTGGCCATCTGCCAAGACGTGGTTGAATCGCTTGGATTGCAGGTCGTCGGTGTGCCTCAGTCTCACGTTTTTGGTCCGCCGCACGGCGTCACCGCGTTGTACCTGCTGTCCGAATCGCATTTGGCGGTGCACACCTACCCGGAACACGGCGTGGCCACATTCAATTTGGTTTGCTGCCGGGAAACAGCGGTCTGGGATTGGAAATCGCAATTGCGATCTCGATTGAACGCTGGCGACGTTCGGATTCGACGTCTGCGTCGAGGAGCCTGGGCAGAAGCAAACCGTGAGGTCGCCGAATGAAGGTTCGTCGCGCTTCCTGTCCCGGGTGTGGGGCACCGGTTGAATTCCGATTCGGCAATTCGATGGTCAGCGTGTGCGAGTTCTGCCACACCGCCGTCGCTCGCGGCGACAAAGACATCGAGGACTACGGCAAAGTCAGCGACCTCGTTGAAACAGATTCCGTCGTTCAACTGGGGTCCAGCGGTTCGTTCCGCGGAAAACCGTTTGAAGTCATCGGCCGTGTCCAATACGACCACGCCGCCGGCGGAGTCTGGGACGAGTGGTACCTGCGATTTCCCGGCGACAAGATGGCTTGGTTGGCCGAGGCTCAAGGCCAACTGCATCTGACGTTTGAAAGACCGGTGCGAGCCAAGTCACCATTGCCTCCGTTTGATTCGCTGTCGCTGGGGCAATTGGTTCACTACGGCGGGCAAGACCTGACCGTCGCGGAACTGGGCGTCGCGAAAGCCAGAACGGCTCAAGGCGAAATTCCCTGGGCGTTTCGACCCAACGCCGACCATCGTTACGTCGATCTGCATGGGGCTCCCGAACCCGACGGAGGCGCGTGGTTCGCAACGTTCGACTACTCGCGTGGCGAACAACACACGTACATCGGCCGAACGGTCACGAAGGAAAAGCTGAACCTGTCGACTCCGGATTGGCAGCCCGACCCGGGGTCCGGAACCATCGCGGTGCCCTCGCTGCATTTGAACTGCCCCAAGTGTGGCGGCTCATTGGACCTGCATGCTCCCAAAGAATCTCTGCGCGTCGGTTGCCAACACTGCGGTGCGTTGTTGTCCAACGACGACGGACGACTGAAATTGCTGACGATGCTCGAACAACGCGAGATGCACACCTCGCTGCCACTGGGAATTCGCGGAACGATCGAAGGCACCGAGTACATCATCATCGGCATCATGGCACGGTTCGTTCGCTACGCGGGAACGACCTACCCGTGGACGGAATACTTGCTCTACGCACCAGAAGTCGGTTTCCGTTGGCTGGTTGAAAATGATCGGCATTGGTCCTTTGTCCAACCCGTCACCGGTCACGCCATGGACCCTTTGACAAACCGGATCTATCACGACGGCAGTGCCTTCCGAATTTACGATCGAGCGACCGCGATCGTGCGTCATGTGATCGGAGAGTTCTACTGGAAAGTCCAGCAAGGAAATTGCGTTGAGACGGCGGACTTCATCGCACCGCCACGCATGCTCTCAATCGAAGATAGTTTCGCCGGCCAAACGCATGAACGCGTCGTGTCGCTCGGCACCTACATGAAGCCCGCCGAAATCGAAGCCGCGTTTGATGTCGAAAACTTGACGCGTCCTTGGGGCGTGGGTGTGATCCAGCCTGCACCGGTCATTTCCTTTGGAGTCTGGGTCGCTTGGGCTGGCTTCTGCTTCTACGCCTTCATCATCCACTTGGGCAACCACCGCCCCGCCTCTTCGGCAACACCCAGCGCCGATGGTTGGATGCTGTTCTACGCCCTGCTGCTCATCTCAGCGATTCCGATCGGTTGCCTGGTCTACAAACACAATTTCGAAGTCTCGCGTTGGAAAGACAGCGACTTCAGCCCCTACGCTAGCAGTGATGATTGATGAAGTTACTACGCATCTATTTGATCGTCGGCGTGCTCGTCTGCTGTTGGTACTCCGTCGCCGCGTTCCGTGGCTGGCAAGCGATCAACTTTGGCATCGTCGACAACATGGGCAGCAGCGGAGGCGGCGGTCGCGCCTACGGCGGTTCGTGGGGCGGCGGAAAGTAGCCAACGGACCCCAGCTGAATCGCGGCAAAACGCGGCACTCATCGAATCAACACACAACACTCCAACGAATCCAAACCAAACGAAAAGGTAGAGACCATGATCGATCAAATTCGCGGCCTAGCCCAAACCGACACCGTCGTGGTGGATCCGACACCCGCGACGGGTACAAGCTTGGATTTGCTGTTGCAGCATCTGATCGCTGCTTGCGTGTTCTCTGTTGTTGGAATCGTTGTCTTCATGGGCTGTCTGGTGCTGATGGAAAAGCTCACCCCTTTCTCGATCCTGCACGAGATCGGTGAAGAACACAACTTGGCAGTTTCGATTGTCGTCGCCGCAATCGTGCTCGGCGTCTCCATCATCATCGCCGCCTCCGTCATCGGTTGATCTGCCACGCCGCATCCAATCAGTTCGGTGACTGAGGCAGGGTCGCAACCGCCCCCCACTTCTCAGCCTACGAATCGAACGATCGTTGCTTGCCCGCAGCTGACGGACAACGTTTCTCAAATTGCAAAACAGAGCATTTCATGCACAAGACAGAGCTCATTGCGAATGCGCGTTCGAGATGCTGCAAGCACATTTGGTTCGGAACCATAATCGGTCTTCTATCTGCATTCATTTCCGGATGCTTACCCACGCCAGCACTCCGAGTGTCCCAACTTCACGGTAAAGTCATCCCGCGCGGCGAAAAGATGATCGACGTCGATATGTCCGGCACCAAAATGAAGGACGGTGACATCTATTCCATCAGCGGCCTGCGTTCAAACGGCCCAGACGGATACCAGCATATCCACACACTGGATCTATCCGATACACGCATCACAGACGACGCCCTCCGCTTCATCGCGTTGCAGGAGGAGGGCTCGTTCCCATTGAGAATCAAAGTGTTGAAGTTGACCAACACAAACGTTTCTGAATCTGCGATCCAGCAAATTCAAGACGCCAATCCAAATTGCGAAATCATACGGTAGCGAGCACTTCTGACGATTTTGTTTCGACATCGCGCTGGAGTGCCATGATTTTGCCAGCGAGCGGGCGAGCGTTTTAACCGGAGCCGAGTGCACAGCATTTCGGACCCCTTGTGCTAGCCTACCGCTTACGCATCCGTCCATCTTTGGAGAAACCAATGAGTCGACACATGAAAGCAACTGCATTTCTTACGCTCTTCGTTGCAATTTTGCTTGGCGGTTCGACTGCCTCCAACGCATCGAATGAGGGCGACGCGCGAAAACTCACGATCACCGAATTCGTTGAGGTGGCTGATTTGAAGGACTTTCTCTTCGAGCACGGTCGTGATTCGCTGACTCTGACTCGATGCGAAATTGAATCGTCGTTCCCACGGAACGAAAAGCTCGGAACAATCCATCTTGTTGGCGATTCGCGACACAAACGGATCGAATATCGGCTTCCGCTTGTCAAAAGCAACGAAATGTTGGTTCTAACCTTTTCACAGCCAACGAGTTCCAAAGCGTCCAAGCTGTCCGGTTTCTGGATCGATGCTGAATAACTGCGAGCGAACGACTTCGATTGAGACCGCAACTACCTCGCCGATCTTTCGCTCGGGATGATCGATTTACTACTTGCGGATCTTATCCGTGGCATAGGCTTCCAGCCTGTGTTGTATCCTTCACAGGCTGGAAGCCTATGCCACTTATTTATCGAACGTCCCCCGCGAATGACACCACGACCCACACCGAGTCGACATCGCGTCCGCTTTTGAATCGGACGCTGGTCAGTCCCACACTGCCCTGACCATGCGGCAATGACCATGGGCCACGTCACCAGCTAGCGTCGAAGAATGATGTCCCCTTTTAGTCGAAGACCACAGGCATATTATATTTTCCCAAGATGCACTTAGTCCAAGAAGCTGCACTTGTCGTCGCTGAGGCCCTCAGCATCGCGGCTGTTTCACTATTCACTGGCTCGCTATGGCTCTTCACGCCGCTGTGGGGTCATTGGTTTGTCGCCAAGTCAATTTTGCGCCCACACCGCCGATGCCCTTGGCCTCCGTCGCCAGCTGAGTGCGTTGGCCTCGTTCTCTATCTTTCTTTCGCAGCGGTGGCCTGTTATCTGCACGATCTGCCCAGCTATTACGGATCCCTCGGGCTTCGGACTGACCTGTCTTTCGTTGGATTCTCGATCTGCTATTGGTGGTTGGGACGACGACTGGTGGCACGGCAAGGCATCGCCGGATTCGGTGCGACACTCGGCGTTTTCGCGATGTGGCTGCCAGCTTCCACTTTGGTTCCCAGTGCAGCTTTTTTCAGTTGCATGTTCGTGCTTTCAGCGATCATTGAACTATTTGAGGCATCATCGCGTGATGCATTGTTCATTCTCTTGCTAGCCGGGCCAGTGATTTGGGGCGAAGTTTGGTTTTACCGTTTCCTCCGGTCCATCCTGGCACGCTGGTCAAGAGAATAGAGTCCCGCCACCACACCGCCCGAGCCTGCTTCGATCCAAGGCATGGATTGCGAGCAAGACACGATGGAAAGACCTACGATGTGGTAATATGTTTCGAGTGCAACCAGGCGAATTGGTACATCGACGGCGATCGACAAACTGGGTTCTTGCTCACTAGGATCGCACAACAGACATTCGATGCGATATTGAGTGACGCAGATGTTAAACTTGCTCCAGCCGCATTCGACCGATGGAACTGGCGTCCCTTGAGTCGAAATGGATTCCAACTCCCCTTCACCCGCATCTAAATCGCCGCAGGTTTTCACGGAAACACCAGTTTGATTTCGCTATTCGTATCGACACTAATCTTTTGCATGGTCATTGTTGGCACGACAAGGATTTGCACCAGAAAGAACTATCCGGTTTGGGCGGGCATTGCCCTTGGCTTTTTCGGACAAGTATTTGGCGGCGTATTAGCGACATTCCTCGTCGGCGTTGCAGCAGCGTTCGTGCCCGAACTCATGGGTTTGATCTACCTGACATTTCTGGTCCGAATACTCGCCCCGATTTTAATTGCGAATTGGCTACCATTCGCAGATAACTCGCAAGAATTGCTTGTCGATCCACGATCTTCAGGTGGATCGGTCCGTCTGTGTCCAAATTGCAATCGGTCACTGGCATCAACCACCAAAATCTGTCCTCGGTGCATGAATCGAATTCTCGGCTCACCAGCCGAATCGCCTCCCTCGACCATGCATTCAGATGACGGGAATCCGTACGCACCGCCAAGGCATGAATCTCTAATATCGGATAACGACCATTGGAGCGTTGAAAGGTTGCAGGACCCGGCCGGTTCGTTGCAAACCTTTGTTGATGGAACGCATCAGAGCAGATCTGAACAACCAAGCTTGGCATTCTGTTCCGTATGCAATAGCGATGTCGAAATTGATGCCGACTATCGGTGTAAAGTATGTCGATGGCCTGTGGACGACTGAAAGCGATGGACCAACAACCGCAACCCATGTGAGACAACCCAACCCGATGTTTGAGCGCGAAATTCCCATCAACCAATTCCAGCTCGAATACTTTGACAAAGTGATCCCCGATATCGCGGAGTCATCGATGTTCAGTCCCGCTCCCGGACATGGTCACACTCCCGTTTGGATCCTTGGACACCTTGCGATCTGCGGTGAACTCGGCCAGAAACTACTTGGTGGCTCCATTTCGCATCCGGATTGGATTGAACGTTTCGGCCCTCGCTCAGTGGACGACATCGCCCGCGATGATTCTCTAACTCTGGCGTTGGTGACGAACGCTTTGCGAGACGGTTACCGCGAACTTTGTAACCTCGCTGCTTCGACGACCGACCAAGCGGCCCTCGATCGACCTCATGGGATGCCTTCGCTGACGGACACGCCAATCGTCACGGTGGCAGACACGATCGCATTGCTGTTGACGAACCATTTTGCTTTCCACCTGTCTCAACTATCCAGTTGCAGGCGGTCTGCCGGTATGCCACCGCTTTTCTGATCCACCGTGCCCCCACCTGTCATGCTTCGCATCTCAATCGAGTGCGAGTGCCCCGCTCCGTGCCGCCCGCACCTCCACTGATCCATTAAGAGCAATGCACCTCACGAGAGAGCAAAAGGTTGCGTTGATCACTCAGCTTTACGCAATTGTGTTGTGCTTCACGAACTGGAGACACGAAACGACCTGGGATCGCGATGTTGGTCTGCAGCTCTCTGCGATTGACCTTCGTGGAACCGGTGCCTTGATTGGCGGCATCATATCTGCCATCTGCCTGAGACGGATCTGGAGCCTTTATCGCCAACTACTCTCACGCGGTGCCGTGGTGCCCAGCGAACACCGGATCTGGGGTCGTTTCAGACTAGCATTGTTTCTTTTGCCAATGCTGCTCACCTACACGTGGACTGAAAGCATCGTGATCGATGGGGACGTCCTCCAACGGACCACCATCACTTACGGGGAGCGCACCTTGCGGTTTGCGTGATCATGCGGACAGTCGGTAGGTTCGGAAGCCGTTTGCGGCGGCAATGGCTCGTTTCCAGTGTGCGACC